>NZ_JBFBBK010000046.1:0-67836 GCF_040682635.1 Streptomyces sp. NPDC051133 | reverse complement strand
CGCCGGCCGGGAACTGTCCGAGGCGCTGCGCCGCCGGTGCCTGTTCCTGCACATCGGCTTCCCGGAGGAGGAGCTGGAGCGGCGGATCGTCCGGGCCATGGCCGTCGGTCCGCCCGCCGCCGGGGCGATGCCGGTGTCAGCGCTCCTCGCGGAAGGGGACGTGCGCGCCGGCCACCGGGTCGTACTTGCGCAGGACGAGGCGGTCGGGGTCGTTGAGACGGTTCTTGCGCGTCACGTAGGTGACGCCGGTCCCGGCCGTCGACTTCAGCCGGACGACGGGACGCGTGGTGCTGCGTGCCATGGGATTCCTTTCCGCCCGGCCCCCCGCTTCGATCTTGATCCGGGCATGCCAATCACAGCGGATGCAACAGCACCCCTCGGGCGGGTATTCCGGGCCCGCCCTCAAGTTTCCTCCCGGCGCGCGGGGACGCCGGCCGGGTCACTCCCCCGCCGTCTCCAGGACCTTCTTCAGGGCGGCCAGCTCGGTGTCGACCAGATCGGTCTGCTCCTTGAAGAAGGAGTCGGTGAACGCCGGCGGCCGGTGGAAGGTGATCATGAATTCGGCGCCGTCGCCGTTGGGGATCACCCGGGCCGGTACGCGCCAGGAGGCGGTCTCGTCGACGTAGTCGTGGTCGAGGATGCCGAACTCGGCGTTGGCGCGCAGCCGCAGCCGGGCCGGGCCCAGCGGGGTGGACATGCGCCACCAGTCGGGGTCGTCGGTGGGCTCGATGGACCGGACGTTGACGACGGCCCACCGGGGCCAGTTCGCGGGGTCGGCGAGGAAGGCGAAGACCCTCTCGTACGGGCAGTCGATGGTGACGGTCTTGGTGATGGAGGGCTCGATGCTCATCGTGCGCTTCTTTCAAGGGGTGTCGTGCGGTGCTGTCGGATGCGTCTCGCCCACCAGCTGCCGGATCCACTGCTCCAGCTGCCGCCGCTGAGCGGCGCCGAGCGAGCCGAAGTAGTGGGCGTCGTTCCGGTCGGCGATCTCGGCGAGTTCCGGAACCAGGGCCCGCGCCCGGTCGGTCAGGACGAGCCGGACCGTGCGCCGGGAGGCGGGGTCCGGCTCGCGGCGGATCAGGTCCTTGGCCGCGAGCCGGTCGACCAGGCGGGAGACGGCTCCCGGGTCGATGTCCATGTGCGCGGCCACGGCCTTGGTGGTGTCGTGGCCGTGGAAGACACTGATCATCACGCCCCACTGGGACACGGTGACGTCGTGCCGGTCGAGTTCGGCCTCGAAGCGGCTGTGGACCTCGTCGGAGAGACGACGGAGCCAGTAGCCGAGGTGATCGTGAAGTCCACTCGTCTTGCTCACACACCCAGAATCGTTGCCGCGACAACTCTTGTCAAGGCAACAATGAACAGCGCCCGCCGTCCGTCCGTCTCAGCCGGGGACCGACTTGGTGCCGTGCCCGAGACCGCCGACGTGGAGGCCCGCTCCGTGCCGGTGGCCCCGGAGGGCGCTCGGTGTGCGGCAGAACGCGATGAGGGCGGCGTCGTCGTCGAGGCGCCCGCCCACATGGTCGAGCAGGTCGCGGCGGATGTGGTGCAGAAGCTTCTCGGGGCTGCTCCCGGCCCACCGGGCGACGCGGTCGGCGAGCGGGTAGAAGGTGCCGCCGGCGTCCCGCGCCTCGATGACGCCGTCGGTGTAGAGCAGGAGGGTGTCACCGGGCTCGAAGGAGAACACGTCGACGGTGTAGTCCCCGGGGGACGGCCCGTGGATCCCCAGCGGGGGCGCCGGGTGCACGGGGACCGTGACGGCGCTGCCGGAACTGAGCAGCAGGGGCGGCGGGTGGCCGCAGCTCAGGACCCGGGTGACGTGGCCGTCGTCGGGGATCTCCACCAGCATCACGGTGGCGAAC
This sequence comes from Streptomyces sp. NPDC051133, assembly GCF_040682635.1. Classification (NCBI taxonomy): domain Bacteria; kingdom Bacillati; phylum Actinomycetota; class Actinomycetes; order Kitasatosporales; family Streptomycetaceae; genus Streptomyces; species Streptomyces sp. NPDC051133. The sequence continues at coordinate 65,974 of NZ_JBFBBK010000046.1, read as the reverse complement.
CGCTCCCCCAGGTCCTCGTCTGATCCGAGGCTGGGCAGGTTGCGGGCCACGCTGCGTTCGAGGGCGGCGGCCAGCTCGGGCAGGGTGGTGTGGTGGTGCGCGGCCTCGCGGAAGGCACCGATGAGCAGGGCGGCCTCGCCGACGGCGGACAGGCCTTTGCCGCGGACGTCACCGATCATGACCCGCACGCCGTTGTCGGTGGGGGTGGCGGCGTACAGGTCGCCGCCGATCTGCGCCTCTGCCTCGGCCGCCAGGTACAGGCAGGCGATGCTCATGGGGCCGATCCGCTCCGGCAGCGGCCACAGCAGAACGTGCTGGGCGGCTTCGGCGACCATGCGGACCTGTGCCAGCTGGCGCTGGCGGCGCTCGCGCATGACGCAGTAGAACACCGTCAGGGCGGACAGGACGGCCAGGGCCAGGATCTGCACCAGTACGTTGCGCGTGAACAGCACGCCGAAGTGCCAGCCGATGTACGCCTGGGCGCCGACGGTCAGGAGCCCGATCAGCCCGGTCAGCCAGGCACCTGCGAAGGAGACGGTGATCGCGGGAGCGATGACCAGCAGCGGACCGAGGTGGACGTCGGCCGGAACCAGCTGGTCCACCACGGTGATGACCACGATGAGCGCGATGGGAAGCACCAGCAGCGCATGGCTCGACTGCCACGGCTGCCGCATACCCGCAGCGCCTCGCCGGACGTCCACGTCTTCCACAGTGCACCCTCCGGGTGACGGCTGCCGAACGCACGCCCGGCGGATCCGGCCGACCTAGGGTCTTTCCTTCGGATCAGGCCGGCTCCGGCCGACGGGGCTTTCCGGCCGACCCGAGCGGGGTCTGGTGCGTGCAGCTGCAAGGCGGAGGAGGGAGACAACGCGGAGCGTTGGGGACCGACGACAACGCCGCAGATGTGCGTGCCAGACCCCGCGACCCCGGCAAGATCCGAAGGAGAGGGCCTAAGGCGCGGCGGCTACCGGACGGCCACCTCGGGCGGGCGTTCTCGCAGTGCGCCGTAGGCGATGAAGTAGGCGGGGACGCGCCGCACCCAGCGCGACTCGGCGACCAGGTGCGCCAGCCGCCGGGCCCTCGCCGCGCTGCCGAGGGGCGGCCGGCCCTGGAGGACGGGGGCGATGAAGCGGGCGTGAGCCGCCCGCTGGAGGGCCTGGGTGAGGACGGCGGTCGGCCTGCGGCGCCGTTGCAGCCCGCGCACGTCACGCGGGCGTACGGTCCCGCGGCGCAGGGGCTCGGCCAGATAGCGGGCGGCGGCCACGGCGTCCTGCACCGCGAGGTTGATCCCGATGCCGAAGACCGGGGACATGGCGTGCGCGGCGTCGCCGATGCACAGCAGGCCGGGCCGGTGCCAGTGGCGCAGCCGGTCCAGGCGTACGTCGAGGAGCTTGACCTCGTCCCAGGAGCGCAGGGCGTGCGTGCGGCCGGCGATCCAGGGGACGGCGGCGGTGAAGTCCGCGAGGAAGGTGTCGAGACCCGCGGCCCGGCGCCGGGTGTCCGCGCCCTTGGGGATGAGTGCGGCGCACTGCCAGTAGTCGCCACGGTCGATCATCGCCGTCAGGAAGCGGTCGCCGACGCCGCCGACGAGTCCGCGCGGGTCGCCCTCGTGGCGTGGCAGGCGGAACCACCAGGCGTCCATCGGGCAGTTGAAGCGGTGCAGGCCCAGTTCCGGGCGGGACCGGGCGAGCGAGCCGCGGCCGTCGCAGGCGACGGTGAGGACGGCGCGCAGCTCTCCGGTGCGGCCGTCGCAGGTGCGGTAGCGCACCCCGGTCACCCGGCCGGACTCCAGCAGGAAGGAGGTCGCCTCCGTGCTCATGCGCAGGTCGAACGTCGGCTCGCGCCGGGCCTCGTCCGCGAGGAGGTCCAGCAGGTCCCACTGCGGCACCATCGCCACGTAGTTGTACGGGCCGGGCAGCACCGCCAGGTCGGCGACCGTCACGGCAGAGCGGCCGGTTCCGACGGGCAGCTGGACGGTGCGCACCCGGCGCTGCGGCAGCCGGGCGAACCGCTCGGCGAGGCCCAGGTCGTCCAGCAGCGCCAGGGTCGAGGGGTGGACGGTGTCACCGCGGAAGTCGCGCAGAAAGTCGGCGTGCTTCTCCAGGACCGTCACGTGGACGCCGGCCCGGGCCAGCAACAGGGCGAGCACCATGCCCGCGGGGCCGCCTCCCACCACACAGCACGTGGTCCGCTCCATCGCAGTCCTGCCCTTCGCCGGAGCAGTAATTCATCGCCAGATGAATATTGTACTCCTCGGCGGCCCGCCTTCCGAGTCCCGGCAGGGCCGGGCAGCCCCACAGCCGGCCTCGGGGCCGCGTGGTAGCGTCCGGGCGGCGGCTCGGACGTGCCTGCCCCGGACGAGAGGTGCGCCGTACCCGGCCCGCAAAGACGACGCACGCGCGGAGACATCGTGGACACCGGCACGCACCCGATCGACTTCACCTCCACCCCTCCCCGGGGACGCCCGTTGCCGGCGCGGTGGATCCACGGCTCGCCCTCGGCCAAGCACAACACCGACCCGGACATCCAGGTCCACGCCTACGACGAGCACACCTTCGTCCTGCGGCAGAACAAGGCGGTCCACTACGAGGCGCCGTTCCTGTTCCTGCTGTGCGGCAACGAACGGGCCGTGCTGATCGACACCGGCGCCACGGAGTCCGCCGAGTTCTTCCCGCTGCGCCGGGTGGTCGACGGGCTCCTCGCGGACTGGCTCGCCCTGCATCCCCGGGACGACCACCACCTGCTCGTGCTGCACACCCATGGCCACGGTGACCACGTCGCGGGCGACGGCCAGTTCGCCGGCCGCCCCGGCACCACGGTGGTGGCCGCCGACCGCGCCACCGCCTGGCCGTACTTCGGGTTCGACACGGACCCGGAAGCGGTCGCCCACGTCGACCTGGGCGGCCGGGTCCTGGAGTGCCTGGCCACCCCGGGCCACCACGAGGCGGCCGTCACCTTCTACGACCCGGCCACCGGGCTGCTGCTGACGGGCGACAGCGTCTATCCCGGCCGGCTCTACATCCAGGACGTCCCCGCGTTCACCCGCAGCATCGACCGCCTGATCGAGTTCGCCGACCGCCGGCCGGTCACCCATGTGCTCGGCTGCCACATCGAGATGACCGGCGAGCCCGGCGTGGACTACCCCGTGCGCACCACCTACCAGCCCGACGAGCCCCCGCTCCAGCTGACGCCCGCCCACCTGCGCCGGATCCGGGAGGCGCTCGGCCGGCTCGGCGACGACCGCACCCGGCAGGCCTCCTCCGACTTCGTCCTCTGCCCGCACTCCTGACCGCTCCGGGCCGCCCCTCGGCCGGTCAGGCGGCCGTCACCTCGGCTTCCCCCGCCCGGTCGCGGTGGATCGGCGTCTTCGCACCGGTCAGGGGGGCGCCCGTCCCGCCCCGCCTGGTGGCGACGACCTCCGCCACGATCGACAGGGCGGTCTCCTCCGGCGTACGGGCGCCGAGGTCAAGGCCGATCGGGGACCGCAACCGGGCCAACTCGCTCTCGCTCACGCCTTCTTCGCGCAGCCGCCGATTGCGCTCCTCGTGCGTGCGGCGCGAGCCCATCGCGCCGACGAACGCCACGGGCAGCGCGAGGGCCGCCTTCAGCAGGGGTACGTCGAACCGGGCCTCGTGGGTGAGCACGCACAGCACCGTGCGGGCGTCCGTCGGGGTGCGCCGCAGGTAGCGGTGCGGCCAGTCGACGACGACCTCGTCGGCGCCGGGGAAGCGGTCCGGTGTGGCGAAGACGGGGCGGGCGTCGCAGACGGTCACGTGGTAGCCGAGGAACTTGCCGGCCCGCGCCAGCGCCGACGCGAAGTCGACCGCGCCGAAGACGATCATGCGCGGGGGCGGGACGTTCGACTCGACCAGCAGGGTGACGCCGCCGGGGCAGTGCGAGCCGTCCTCCGCGATGTCCAGGGTGCCGGTGCGGCCCGCCTCCAGCAGGGCCCGGGCCTCGCCCGCCGCCGTCCGGTCCAGCTCGGGACGGCCGCCGAGACCGCCCTCGTACGTGCCGTCCTCCCGCACCAGCAGGGCACGGCCGAGGAGTTCGGCCGGACCGCGCGTGACCCGGGCGAGGGCCGCGGGCACCTCCCGGGCGGCGGCCGTCACCGCCGCACCCAGGACCGCGCGGGCGGGCCCCTGCCCGACCACCGGCGTGATCAGGACGTCGATCGTCCCGCCGCAGGTCAGCCCTACGGCGAAGGCGTCCTCGTCGCTGTAGCCGAAGCGTTCCGTGACGCTCTCGCCGGTCTCCAGCGCCTCCCGGCACAGGTCGTACACGGCGCCCTCCACACAGCCGCCGGAGACCGAGCCGATGACACTGCCCGCGCTGTCGACGGCGAGGGCGGCGCCGGGACCGCGCGGTGCGCTGCCGCCGACGGCCACCACGGTGGCCACCGCGAAGTCCCGGCCCTCCTCGCACCAGCCGAGCAGCTGACCGGCGATGTCAAACACGCGGCGCTCCCGCCAGGATGACGCGGTCGGGCCTGATCGGAAGGCTGCGGTGCCGTACACCGGTCGCGTGCCAGACCGCGTTGGCGACGGCGGCCGCGGCGCCCACGATGCCGATCTCGCCGATGCCCTTGATCCCGACCGGGTCGGCCGGGTCGGTGTCGTCGATCCAGTCGGCCTCGATGTGCGGCACGTCGGCGTGGGTGGCCACGTGATAGCCCGCGAGGTCGGCACCGACGTGGCCGCCCGAGGCACGGTCCCGGACCGCCTCCTCGTGCAGTGCCATGGAGATGCCCCAGATCATGCCGCCCCGCAGCTGGTTGCGTGCGGTGAGCGGGTTGACGATCCGGCCGGCCGCGAAGACGCCGAGCATGCGCCGCACCCGCACCTCGCCGGTGGTGACGTCCACGGCGACTTCGGCGAACTGCGCCCCGAACGAATGGCGTTCGGCCGGAGCGAGGGCGCCGATGGCCGCGGTGGTGTCCGACCGCACCGTGACGCCCTCCGGGGGGATGTCGACGCCCAGGGCCAGCCGCTCACGCAGTTCGCCGGCCGCGGCCGTGACGGCCCAGGACCAGGAGCGGGTGCCCATGGAGCCGCCGGCGATCATCGCGGGTCCGAAGTCGCTGTCGCCGATGCGGACGCGGACGCGCTCCGGGGGCGCGCCCAGCGCGTCGGCGGCGACCAGGGTGAGTGCGGTACGGGCCCCGGTGCCGATGTCGGCCGCGGAGATCCGGACGGTGTAGGTACCGTCCGGGTGAGCGGTCGCGGTCGCGGTCGACGGTGCGGCGCCCGAGGGGAAGGACGCCGCCGCCATGCCGGTGCCGAGCAGCCAGCGGCCGTCCCGGCGCCGCCCCGGACGCGGGTCGCGGTCCGCCCAGCCGAACCTGCGGGCGCCCTCCCGGAGGCAGTCGGGAAGGTTGCGGCCGGCGAACGGCAGGCCGGAGACCGGCCCCTTGTCGGGTTCGTTGCGCAGGCGCAGCTCGATCGGGTCGAGCCCGCACTTCTCGGCGAGTTCGTCGAGCGCCGCCTCCAGCGCGAAGGATCCCGGTGCCTCGCCCGGGGCGCGCATGAACGTCGGGGTGGGCACGTCGAGCCGTACCACGCGGTTGGCCGTGTGGTGGGCGTCGGCGTCGTACATCACCCGCGCCGGCGCGGCGCTCGCTTCGACGAACTCGTGCACGGTGGAGGTGAGGCTGACGGAGCGGTGCTCCAGGGCGCGCAGCCGTCCGTCGGCGTCGGCGCCGAGCCTGACGTGCTGGGTGGTGGGACTGCGGTAGCCCGCGAGCGAGAACATCTGGCGGCGGGTCAGGACGACCCGCACGGGCCGTTGCAGGACGGTCGCGGCCATCACGGCGGCGACCTGGTGGGCGCGGACGCCCTTGCTGCCGAAGCCGCCGCCGACGTGTTCGGAGCGTACGCGCACCGCGGACGGTTCGAGCGAGAAGAGGTTGGCGAGTTCACCGACGACCCAGGTGGCTCCCTGGTTGGAGTCGATCACCTCGAGCCGGCCGCCGTCCCAGCGCGCGGTCGCCGCGTGCGGCTCCATCGGGTTGTGGTGCTCTTCGGGGGTGGTGTACTCGGCGTCCACGACGGCGTCCGACGACGCCAGCTCCGCGTCGAGGTCGCCCTTCTCCGTCACCCCGGGCATGTGGCCGTCCACCGGGTAGGCGTCCGGGTGCTCGCCGTCGAAGCCGGTGTCGTGGGGCTCCTGTTCGTAGTGCACCACGAGCGCTTCGGCGGCCTCCCTGGCCTGCTCGGACGTCTCGGCGACGACCAGTGCCACCGGCCAGCCCAGGTGCGGCACCCGGTCGTGCTGGAAGACGGCGCAGGTCGGGTCCGGCTTCCCCAGGAGGCCGGTGTACTCGGTGTCCAGGCGCAGGGCGTTGCGGTGCTCCAGGACGGCCAGGACGCCCGGCATGGCGAGCACGGGGTCGGCGTCGATGTCACGGATGCGGCCGCGTGCGACCGTGGACAGCACCAGCCAGCCGTGCGCGAGGTCCGCGAAGGGGACCTCACCGGCGTAGCGGGCGGCTCCGGTGACCTTGTCCCTGCCCTCCACGCGGGTGTGCGCGGTGCCGACGGAGGGAGCCTGGACGGATGTTCCGGCGGTGACCGTGGTCATCGGGTGGCCTCCTCGGCGAGTTCGGACAGGACGGCCACCACGAGGTTGCGCATGAGGGTCACCTTGTATCCGTTGTGGGGCAGCGGCCGGGCCGCGGCCAGTTCGGCGTCGGCGGCGGCCGCGAAGGTCTCGGCGTCGGCCGGCGCGCCGGCCAGCACGCGCTCGGCGGCCACGGCCCGCCACGGCCGCGAGGCGACCGCGCCGAAGGCCAGGCGGACGTCGCGGACGACACCGTCACGGACGTCGAGCGCGGCGGCGACGGACCCGATGGCGAACGCGTACGAGGCGCGCTCGCGCACCTTGCGGTAGCGCGAGACGGCGGCGACCGGGGCGGCGGGCAGCACCACATGGGTGATCAGCGCGCCCGGCGGCAGGGCGGTCTCGCGGTGCGGGCTGTCACCGACGGGCAGGTAGAACTGGGCGAGCGGCAACTCCCCTGGCCCGTCCGCCGTTTCGAACTGGACGACGGCGTCGAAGGCGGACAGGGCCACGCCCATGTCGGAGGGGTGTACGGCCACGCAGTGGTCGGACGCGCCCAGGATCGCGTGGTTGTGGTGCTCGCCCTCGACGGCCGGGCAACCGCTGCCGGGGACCCGCTTGTTGCACGGTTTGGTGACGTCGGTGAAATAGCCGCAGCGAGTGCGCTGCAGCAGATTCCCGCCCACCGTGGCCATGTTGCGCAGCTGGCCCGACGCACCGGCCAGCACCGCCTGCGCCAGGGCCGGGTAGCGGCGCCGGACCTCGGGATGGGCGGCCAGGTCGCCGTTGGTGACGGTGGCGCCGATGCGCAGCCCGCCCTCCGGCGTCGACTCGATGTCGTCGAGCGGGAGTTCACGGATGTCGACGAGCCGGGCGGGCCGTTCGACGCCGGTCTTCATGAGGTCGACGAGGTTGGTGCCGCCGCCGAGGAAGCGCGTGTCCGGATCGGCGCCGAGCAGCGCGACGGCGCCGGAGACGTCGGACGCCCGCTGGTAGTCGAACTCCCTCATGCCACGGCCTCCTTCGCGTCCGCGCCGACGCCGGCGCGCTGCGAGGTCGTCCCCGCTTCGCCGCCGCGCTCCGCGTCCGCCCCTGCTTCGGCGGCCCGGGCGACCGCCTCGACGATCGAGACGTACGCGCCGCAGCGGCACAGGTTGCCGCTCATCCGCTCCCGGATCTCCTCCGCGGACAGGGGCGGTGGCCCCGCCTCGGGCCTGACGTCGCCGGTGACGGCGCTCGGCCAGCCCGCCGCGTGTTCCCGGATCACCCCGATCGCCGAACAGATCTGCCCCGGGGTGCAGTAGCCGCACTGGTACCCGTCCAGGTCCAGGAAGGCCTGCTGCACCGGGTGCAGCCGTTCCCCGTCGGCCAGGCCTTCGACGGTGGTGATCTCGCGGCCCTCGGCGGCCACGGCCAGCTGCAGACACGCGACGGCCCGGCGCCCGTCCAGCAGGACCGTACAGGCGCCACATTGGCCCTGGTCACAGCCCTTCTTGGTGCCGGTCAGATCGAGACGCTCGCGCAGCGCGTCGAGCAGGGTGGTGCGGTGATCGACGGGCAGTGTGTACTTCTCTCCGTTGATCTTCAGGGTGATGACACTGGACGCCGATGAGGCCATGAGCAGCTTCTTTCGCATTTCCAGGACAGACGGGAAGCGGACGGACGGGACGCGGACAGTGGGGACGCGGTCCGGCCGCCGGCGTACGGGCGGCGCGGGAGGAGTGCGTGGTGGGGGGCTCCGCAGGGGTGGGGCGATGTGCGGAGCGCTCGGTCGAAGTCGTGGCTGCCGACTGCCGTGGGGCCGCGTCCGCCGCTATCGTGGACGTAACCGGACAGCTGTCCGCTACCTGAGAACGTAACGGACAGCTGTCCGGTTAGCAAGAGCGGGGTTCAGGCCAGAACCCTCGAGGAGGACGCGTGCCCGAGAAGAAGGACACACCGCTGCGCTCGGACGCGCAGCGCAACCGGGAGCGCATCCTGGACGTGGCACTCACCGAGCTGACGCGCTGCGCGGACACCCCGCTGAGCGTGATCGCCAAGAAGGCGGGCGTCGGCCAGGGCACCTTCTACCGGAACTTCCCCAACCGTGAGGCGCTCGTCCTCGAGATCTACCGCCACGAGATGCAGCAGGTCGCCGACAGCGCGGCCCAGTTGCTGGCGACCCTGGCGCCGGACCGGGCCCTGCGCGCGTGGATGGACCGGCTCGCCGAGTTCGCCATGGCCAAGGCCGGCCTGGCCGACGCGATCCGGCAGGTCACCGGCGCCCCCGGAGGCCCGGCGAAGCCCTCCCCCACACCGGTGGCCGCCGCCGCGGAACTGCTGCTGCGCGCCAGCGAGGAAGCCGGCACCATCCGCCCCGGCATCAACGGAGAGGACTTCCTCCTGACCATCGCCGGTCTCTGGCAGCTCACCCCGCGCGACGACTGGCAGCCACGCGCCGCCCGGCTCTTCGATCTCGTCATGGACGGGCTGCGCGCCGGGGCGCCAGGGCGGCGCGGCCGCTGACGGGGCGGCCCGGCGCACCGCCCGGCCCCGCACGGCCGGGACCGGGTCACCCGGCGCGATTCAGAGGTTTTCCCGTACGACCCGCTCGGCCACTTCGTGCTCGGCGGCCGCCGGGTCGAGCTCGCTCACGCTCAGCAGGTCGGTGTCGTCGTTGAGGTGCCGCTCCCACGCGGCGGCCATGCGTTCCCGCTGCTCCTGGGGCAGTTGCTGGACCTGGTCCCGGCTGGCGGGCGACAGCGCGTGGACAAAGCGGTGGACAGGGTCGGTCTCCATGGCCGTTCCTTGCGTCGCGGTACCGTCTCGTGCCTGGTGGTGACGGGTGTGCCGAGACATGTGCCCTGACGCCCCCTCATGGATGCGCCCCGGCGCACATGTCACCCGAAGAGACGGGCAGTGGGCCCCCTCCGCCGAAGGGGGCCCACTGCGCGCACCGGCTCATGCGCCGCCGTCACCCGGCGCCACCGGGATGTCAGCGACGGTGTCCGCCCTCGTGGCCACCGTGGAGGACACCGCCGTGCCGCTCCTCGCCACCGTGGAGGACACCGCCGTGCCGCTCCTCGCCGTGGTGCCAGTCACCCTCGCCGCGATGCCGGTCGTCCCCGTCGCGCCGGCCGTCCCCGTCGTGCCGGCCACCGTTGTCGGCGCGGTGGTCGTGGCCCCAGCGGCCCCCGTCGCGCCGGCCGTCGTCGTCGGCGCGGTGACCGCGGCCCCAGGAGAAGTCGTCGACGAAACGGCCCTGGTCGTCGCGGAGGGTGGCCGTGTCGGAGTCGTTGCGCCACACGTACGCGCGCCGGTCCTGGTACAGGTCGGTTCTGGTGTCCCGGCCCACGCCGGTGTGCACGCGGACGGTGGCACCGCCCTCCAGCCGGACGTGACGGAAGGTGTACGTGTGGCCGTCCTCGTCCGACAGGGTCCAGCCGCCCAGGTTCATCCCCCGGCGCGCGTGGTTGGTGATGTCCACCCACTCGCTGTTCAGCGAGCGGTGGGAGCCGATGCCCCGGCCCGGGAAGGCGTGCTGCACGTCGCTGATGAACACGCCGCTGCGGCCCGGGCGGTGGTGGTCGGCGGCCTGGGCCGGCAGCGCCGCCGCCCCCACCACCGCGGCGGCCACGGCGGCGGCAGCGGTGAGGCGACGGACAGAGGCAGAAACGGATACGGACACGAAGGTCCCCCTTCACAGGGAGTGCGGGTGGCGGCCGGAGTGGCCGCACCCCCACACCGTGCCCGACTCATCCCGTATGTGAGGGAAATGCTCGGGCAGTTACAGATTCCGAACGGTTTCGTGACGGTTGCTTGAAATATGCATTCGGCACCGAAGGTCTCGGTCGTACGTCTCGCAGCGGTAGCCTGCTGATGAGGGCAGCCATGACCGATGAGGTGCGCATCCGGCTCCTCGGCGGGTTCGCCGTGGCGGTCGAGGACCGCCCGGTCGCCGCCGGGGCGTGGCGGCTGCGCAAGGCCCGGGTCCTGCTGAAACTGCTGTGCCTGGCCCCGGGCCACCGCCTGCACCGGGACCGGCTCTACGACGTGCTCTGGCCGGATCTGGACCGGTCGGCCGCATCCAACAACCTGCACCAGGTGCTGCACTCCGTGCGGCGTGCCCTGGCCTCCGCGGGCGCGTCGGGTGACGTCGTCGTACTCCGCGACGACCTGGTGCTGCTCGGGCCCGACGGAGGCGTGCACGTCGACCTCGACGCGTTCCACGAGGCGGCCGGGCGCGCCGCGGACGGCGGCGGCATCGCGGACTATCGGGCCGCGCTCGCCCTGGCCGGTCCCGGTCTGCTGCCGGAAGACCGGTACGAGTCCTGGGCGAGCGAGGCGGCCGAGGCGCTGCAGACGCGCCGTACCGCGCTGCTGCTGGGGCTCGCCGCGGCGTTGGAGGACGCTCACCACACGGCCGACGCCGTCGAGACGCTGCGCGCCCTGATCGCCGAGGACCCGCTGCACGAGCCCGCTCACCGCTCGCTGATGCGGATCCTCGCCGACGCCGGGCGGCGCCGGGACGCCCTGGCCGTCTACGAGCGGCTGCGGGACACCCTCCACCGCGACACCGGCGCCGATCCCGACCCGCAGACCCGCCGCCTGTACCGGGCGCTGCTGGCCGACTCGGTCGAGGCACCGGAGCGGCCCCGGGAGGCCGTACGGCTGCGGCTGCCCGTGCCGGCCACGGCGCTCATCGGCCGGGACCGCGAGATCGCCGAGGTGGAGAAGCTGCTCGGGCGCAGCCGACTGCTGACTCTCACGGGGGCGGGTGGCTGCGGCAAGACCCGGCTCGCGCTGGCCGTGGCGGGGCGCCGGGCCGGTGACTTCCGGGACGGGGCCTGCTTCGTGGACCTGGCCGGGCTCGCGGAGCCCGGCCTGCTGCCCGAGGCGGTCGCCGCGGCCCTGGGGCTGCAGCTGCCGCCGTCCGGCGGGAGCCGGGCAGCGCTGATCGCCCAGCTCGGCGGCCGGGAGCTGCTGCTGGTGCTGGACAACTGCGAGCACCTGATCGACGCGTGCGCCGTCCTGGCCTCGGAGGTCGTCGGCCGCTGCCCGGGCGTCCGTGTGCTCGCGACCAGCCGGGAGCCGCTGCGCAGTTACGGGGAGCGGACCTTCAGGGTGCCCTCGCTCGGGCTGCCGGATCCGCGCCGGCTGCCGTCCGTGGCGGACCTGGGCCGTTTCGCGTCGGTACGGCTGTTCGTGGAGCGTGCCGCCGACGCGGACACCGGATTCCGGCTGTCCGAGGAGAACGCGGCCGCCGTCGCGCAGATCTGCTTCCGGCTCGACGGGATGCCCCTGGCACTGGAGCTGGCGGCCGCCCGGGTGCACGTCCTGGCGCCCCGTCAGATCGCCGAACGCCTCGACGACGCCCTGACCCTGCTCGGCCGCGGCAGCCGGCACGGTGTGACCCGGCAGCAGACGCTGCTGGCGACGCTGGAGTGGAGCCACCGGCTGCTCGACGACGAGGAACGGCGCCTGTTCCGCCGGCTGGCCGTCTTCGTCGGCGGACTCTCCCTCACCGCGGCCGAGGAGGTGTGCGCGGACGGCGGGGACGGCAGCCCGGTGCTGGACCTGCTCGACCGGCTGGCCGACAAGTCCCTGGTCCTCGTGGAGACCCGGCGGGAGGAGGTCCGCTACCGGCTGCTGGAGACGATCCGGCAGTACGCCGGGGACCGGCTGCGGGCCGCCGGGGAACGGGCGGCCACCGAGGCCGGGCACCGGCGCTTCTACCTGGCACTCGCCGAGGCCCGGGACCGTGAGCCGCCCACCGGTGTCTCGGGGGCGACCTCGCTGGAACTGGAGGCCGACTACGGCAATCTGCGCGCCGCCCTGCGCTCCCTGCTGAGCCACGAACCGGACGACGCGCTCCGGCTGGCCGTGGCCCTGCGCTCGTTCTGGCCGGAACGCGGGCACCTCGCCGAGGGCCGGCGGTGGCTGGACGACACCCTGGCCGCCGCACCCGAGCCGTCCCCGCAGCGGGCGAAGGCGCTGATGGGACAGGCCGTGCTGGCGATCCGCCTCGGGGACTGCTCCCCGCTGGAGGACATCGCCGAGCAGATCGTCGGCATCCAGCGGCGGCGGCCCGATCCGCGGGCGGCCGCCCACGCACACGCCCAGCAGGCGGTCCTGCTGTGGATGCGGGGTTCGTGGGACCGCGCCCGCGCCGCCCTCGATCTGGCCCGCGCACTCGCCCGGGACGCGAGCGAGCCCTCGGTCCTCGCCGCCGCCGCGCACCTCGCGAGCGTCTGGGCCGTCTGCCGCGGCGAGGGCCCCGCGGCCCGTGCGGCGTGCGAGGAGAGTCTGCGGATGCTCGATGACGCCGAGGCGGCGGGTGAACCGTTCTTCCCGGTCATGACGCCCGGCTACGCGGTCGAGGAGGACGACGCCGGGCAGGTGTCGCTGTTCTTCGAGGAGACGGTGCTCGCCGGCCGTACCGTCGGCCGGCGCCGGGCACACGGCTACGCCCTCGCGCAGTCGGCGTGGGCGAGCCGCCTCGACGGCGATCCGGGCGCGGCCGCCACGGCGGCGGAACGCGCTGTCGACTGCTTCCGCGGGCTCGACGACCCGCACGGCGAGTCCCTGGCCCTGAACACCCTCGGCAACATCCACCGCAGCCACGGCGCGCACGACGCGGCGCGCACGTATCTGGACGCGGCGCTGGCGATCAGGCGCCGGCTCGGTGACCGCCGGGAGGAGGGCATCAGTCTCGGCTGTCTCGGCCTGCTCCACCTGGCCGACGGCGACACCCACAACGCACGGGCGGCCCTCGCCCGTGTCCTCGCGGGCTTCGAGGAGACCGACGACTTCCCGGGCATCACCAACAGCCTGCTGCACCTCGGTCTCGTCGCCCGGGCCGGTGGGGACCCGGCACGCGCCCGTGCGCTGATGACCCGCGCCCAGCGCCTGGAGGACGTCGCCGGATCGCGCTCCGCCGCCGCCTGGGTCGCGCTCGTGCTGGCGCAGCTGCTGTGGCAGGCGGACGAGCGCGAGGCCGCCGCGGCGACGGCGGCCCGGGCCGGTGACCTCTTCGCCCGGCTCGGCGGCGCACGGGGGCCGGCCGCCCTGAGGCGCGCGACGCCATGGGCGGCCACCGGCAAAGCCGCTGCTGAGTGAGTGCTAAGAGGCGCTCCCTACGGTCGTGGGCGTCAGCGAGAAGCACTCACACCAAGGAGCCGACCATGTCGATCGACACGGCACGGGGCATCCTGGGGGACGCCACCATCGCCGAGCTGGAGGCGGGCCTGCGCGGCAGCGTCGTCCGCCCCGACGACGCGGAGTACGACCGGGCCCGCGCGGTCTGGAACGGGGCCCACGACAAGCATCCGGCCATGATCGTGCGGTGTGCCGGGACGGCGGACGTGATCCGCGCCGTCGAGTTCGCGCGCAGCCAGGACCTCGAGGTCGCGGTGCGCGGCGGTGCGCACAGCATCGCGGGGTTCTCGACCTGCGACGACGGGATCGTCATCGACCTGTCGCCCATGAAGGGTGCCGTCGTCGATCCCGTGCGGCGCCGGGTGGTCGCCCAGGCCGGCATGACCTGGGGCGATCTCGACCGCGAGACGCAGGCCTTCGGGCTCGCCGTCACCGGCGGCCTGGTGTCCACCACCGGCATCTCCGGATTCACGCTCGGGGGCGGAGTGGGCTGGCTGCTGCGCCGCCACGGGCTGGCCTCCGACAACCTGACGGCGGCCGAGGTCGTCACGGCGGACGGCCGCGTGGTCCGCGCCGACCCGCACCAGCACCCCGAGCTGTTCTGGGCCCTGCGGGGCGGCGGCGGCAACTTCGGTGTCGTGACGTCCCTCGAGTACCAGCTGCACCCGGTCGGGCCGCAGGTCCTGGCCGGCCTGATCGTCTATCCGCTCGCGGAGGCCCGCAAGGTCGTCACCGGCTGGCGCGAGCTGATCGCGGACGCTCCCGACGAGCTGACGACACTGGTCAACCTGACGACGGCACCTCCCCTGCCGTTCCTGCCCGAGGAGGTCCACGGCACCCGCGTCGTGGTCGTGCTCGGCATGTACGCGGGCGACCCCGCGGCGGGTGAGCCGGCCGTCGGCCCGCTGCGGACGCTGGGCACGCCCCTCGCCGACCTGATGGGCCCGATGCCGTACACCGCGATGCAGTCCATGCTCGACCCGCTGTGGGAGGCCGGTGCCCACAACTACTTCACGTCGGCGTTCATCGAGCCGTCCGACGCCGCGGTCGACGCCCTGCTGCGCCGGCACCTGGCGTCGCCGGCGTCCTCCGGCGAACTGCACCTGCATCAACTGGGCGGTGCCTTCGCCCGGGTGCCCGCCGACGCCACGGCCTTCAGCCAGCGGGACGCGAGCGTGTTGTGCAACGTGATCGCGCGGTCCCCCGACGCGTCGGGTTTCGACACCGCGGTCGCGTGGGCCCGCGGGGCCCGCGAGGAGATCGCGCGGCACGGGCACGGGACGATGTACGTCAACTTCACCGGCGACTCGGCCCGGGACCGGGTGCGTGCCTCGTACCCCGACGCGGTCCACGAGCGGCTGGTGCGGGTCAAGGACGCCTACGATCCGACCAACCTCTTCCACCTCAACCAGAACATCCGGCCGTCGTCCGCCGCGTGAACGGGCCGCCCTGCCGGCCCGCCGGTCCGGCAGGGCCGGCGGCCCGGCAGCCGGCCGTCGTGGATCACAGCCGTGCGGCTCACGACAGGGGCCGCACGAGGGCGATGAGGAGGGCGACGTCGTCGTGGTCTGCGGGGTGCCGGAGCTGCCGGAGGAGCCGCTCGCAGCCTTCCTCCACCGTGCTGTACGGCGGTGTCAGCAGACGCAGAAGGTCTGCCAGGCGCTCGTCGATGGGGTCGTTGCGGGTCTCGACCAGCCCGTCGGTGTAGAGGACCAGTTGGTCACCGGGTTCCAGGTCGAGGGTGGTGGTCTCGAAGGGCACGCCGCCGACGCCGAGCGGTGTGCCCGTGGGCAGGTCGAGCAGTTCCGGTGACTTGCCGGCCCGCACCAGCACCGGGGGCAGGTGACCGGCGGACGCCAGGTGCAGTCGGGCGCGGTGGGGGTCGTAGACCGCGTACACGCACGTCGCGATGTAGGGGTCCAGCCCGCGGGTGATCTTGTCGAGGTGAGTGAGGATCCGGGCCGGGTCGAGGTCGAGGTCGGCGAGGGTCGAGGTGGCGGTGCGCAGCCGGCCCATCGCGGTCGCGGCCGGAATGCCGCTGCCCATGACGTCGCCCACCGTGAGGGCGGTGCGGTCGCCGTCCAGGGGGATCACGTCGTACCAGTCGCCGCCGACCTCGCTGAAGGCCTGCGCGGGCCGGTACCGGGCGGCGACCTCCAGCCCGGGGTGGCGGGGCGGAAGCTTCGGCAGCAGGCTGCGCTGGAGGGTCTCGGCGGCGCTGCGGATGTGGTGGTGCAGGACGGCGTTGTCGATGCTCAGCGCGGCGGACGAGGCCAGCTCGCAGGCGAGGGTGAGGTCGTCCTCGTCGAACGGCGCGGGGTTGCGGGCGCGGGCCAGGCCCATGACGCCGATGATCTGTTCACGGGCGATGAGCGGGACCGCCAGATCGGTGTGGACTCCGGCCCGGGCGAGCAGGCGGGCGGCTTCCGGGTCGGCGGCGATGCGCTCGTGGTCGCCGCTGTCCAGGTGGGTGATCAGGTGGGGCTTGCGGGTGCGGATGCAGTGGGCCGCCGGGTGGTCGGCGTGGTAGGTGGTGAGCCGGCCGGGCGGCACGATCGCCCGGGCGGCGTCCGTGGGGTACGCGGTCTTCACCGCCAGGGCGCGGAACAGCGCGGGGCCCTCGCCGAGCTCCGGGCGGCCCTTCTGCAGGACGGAGTCGAGGAGGTCCACCGCGACCATGTCGGCCAGGTCGGGCACGATGACGTCGGCCAGTTCCTGCGCGGTCCGCTCCACCTCGAGGGTGGTGCCGATCCTGGCCGAGCCGGTGGCCATCAGACGCAGGCGCTGTTGTGCCTGGTCGGCCTTCTTGGCAGCCCGGTAACGGTCGGTGACGTCGACCACCACGTTGGCGATGCCCAGCACGCTCCCGTGGTGGTCCTCCAGACGGTAGATCGACACCGCCCAGGCGTGCTCGTTGTCGGGGTCGGCGCTGGTGCGGCCGACGACCTGCAGATCCACCACGGGGGCGCCCGAGGCCAGGACCTTGCGCATCACGGTCTCCGCGTCCCGGAACGACCCACCGGGCAGGATCTCGCGGAAGCCGCGGCCCACGTGGTCGGCCTCGGGGATGCCGTGCATGCCCGCCAGGGCCGGGTTGATGGCCAGATAGCGCAGGTCGGTGTCCAGGACGGACAGCCCGATCGGCGCCTGGGTGACCAGCCGGGTGGACAGGGCCAGACCGCGCTCCATCTCCTGCAGCGTGGAACGGTCCGCGGCCAGCCCGAGCGCGTAGTGATCACCCAGGTTGTCCGTCAGCCGCATGTTGCGGAACTCGACCAGCCGGCTGCTGCCGTCCTTGTGCCGGATGGGGAACGCCCCGGCCCAGCCCCGGCCGGTCTCCATCACCTCGGCGAACAGCATGATCGCCGCGTCCCGGTGGTCGGGATGCAGCAGCAGCGGTGCCGCGTACTGGCCGACCGCCTCGCCGCGGGCGTAACCGAACAGCTCCTCGGCCTGCGGGCTCCACATGTCGATGCGGCCGTCGGCCTCCAGCAGCACCGCGGCGACGCCCAGCAGATCCATCAGCGCACTGGGGTCCGCCGCGGCGTTCCGCGCACGGCCCGACCGCTCCGGGCGCCGCTCCGCTCGGCTCATCGCGCTCGCTCCTTCCGGCTGCCGCTCGCACCGGCCGGCAGGCACCTCACCCCCAGATCAGGTGGGACGGTCTTCCCGCAGGTCAGCAGTCTCATCCACGATGCTGCACGGTCTCCGGGGCGGCCAGGGGACGCGCCGGGGAGAGTGCCCCGACCGAAGTCGATCCCCGCGTCCCGGGCCATCAGCCACCTGATCCATGGTGTGCTCACCTCGCTCGTCCGGCCATCCCTTCACGACTACCCCTCGACTACCCCTCCCCGGCGCAGACGGTCCTAGGTAACCGCATCACCCGGTCGGGCGCATGCCCCGGCCGGACGGTCGGCGAGGTGGTGAAGCCGGTGGCCACGGCGTCGGCCCGGGTGGGCGGGATCGCCTTCAGTCCGTGGTGCGAGCGTCCAGCAGGCCGGTGACCTGCGAGCGGACGACGTCCCATGCCGGGGCCGGGAGATCGCCGAGGGCCGTGCCGGTCAGTGCGTGCAGGGTCTCCTCGGCGTCGGTGCCCCGGGCGGCGCTGCCGCCGAGCACGTCGTAGCCGTCCCGCACGGCGACCCGCAGGCGGTGGCCGCCGGCGTCTGCGTGCAGCGCCGAGGCGACCACGAGGGGCGGCGGGCCGCCCGCCTCACCGGCCAGTTTCCGGTAGGCGCAGGCCACCGGCTCGCGCCAGCGCAGGCTGAGCAGCAGGGGACGCTTGGCCACGAGCTCGGCCAGGTCCGTCTCATGGACGCCGTCGGACTCCAGCACCGTCGCCCGGGCGTCGAGGACGAGCGCCGCGGGCAGCAGGCAGCGCAGTGTGCTGCCGACGAGGTTGCCCCCGACCGTAGCCGTCCGCCGCACGGCGCCGGTGCCGATCGTGGCGGCGGCCTGCCGGAGCACGTCCGGTGCCCGGCCGTCGATGCGCTGCAGCACCACCGCGGCGCCCACGGTCTCCCGCCCCAGGAGGTTGGCCTCGGGCAACTGGCGCAGGGACATGGCCAGTTCAGGGAATCCGTCCCGCTGCCAGGTGGCCCACACGAGCGTCGCTCCGCCGATCGGCACGGCCCCCTCGGCCAGACACTCCCGCGCTTCGGAGACGGATGTGGGCAGACGCAACAGCACGGCGACCGACCTGCCTTCCTGAGAAGTCGGAGAAGGGCGGCGGGTGATGCTTTGGCCACCGGCCCGTCGGCAGGCAGTCTTCTCGTCGGGGCGGGGGCGCGTACAGGGCTCACACGGGCACGCGCGTCCGAGGAAGCCCGCCGCGTACGGCGCGCTCGCGGAGGGAGCGCGGATCAGGTGACGCCGGGGGCCCCGCCGGCGTCCTGATCGGCGCGGTCCGCCGCGTCCGGCAGGTAACTCGCCAGGCCGCGCAGTATGATCTCCAGCCCGATGTCGAACCTCTGGTCGGAGGAGTCCGACACCATCAGCCCGGCCAGGGCGCGAAGGTGGGGGAAGTCGCCCGCGGGCAGCGACGCGAAGTAGTTCTGCATCTCGTCGGCCATCTCGCGCCAGTCGGGGCGGGCCAGGGATGAGCCGTCACCGCCGTGCTGGGCGGCCCGGTCCTGCCACATGCCCTCCTCCAGGACGAACCCGTCGATGTACGTGGAGATGAGGTCGCCGGCCTCCGCCGCGATGCGGTCGGGCAGTCCCGCGGTACGGAAGACGGCGAGCAACGCCTCGACGTGCGGCAGCAGTTCGGCGGTGAAGGGGACATGGGCCATGGAGATCCTGGCCATGTCCCGGTGGGACAGCAGGCGCCGCCGCCCGGAGCGGGCGTAGTCGCGCACCTGCTCCTGCCACCGCCCGGGGTCCGGCTCGGGCATCTCGAAGCCGTCGAAGAGCCGGGTGTACATCAGCTCCAATAGGTCATCCTTGGAGCTGACGTGCGCGTAGAGGGCGGAGACCGTGACCCCCAGTTCGGCCGCCACCTGGCGCATCGAGAGCCCGTCGAGCCCCTGGCGGTCGAGCACGGTGAAGGCGGCCTCGACGACCCGCTCCCGGGACAGGGGTGTTCGCGCCGGGGCCACACGGGCGCGCCCGGGGCGCTCGCGCTCCCAGGGGGACGGCGGAGGGGATGCCGGGGTGTCGGGGGCCGCGTCGTTCATGGGAACAGTCTAGGTGCTGGGAGAACAGTGTTCTCCCTGGGTGAGCGCCGTTCAGGCTCCCCTTTTCCACAGAACGCGATATATCTTGTCTGCTCTCGCTTGAATGCGCTATATCTTAATGAACGCCGTTCTCTCGGTGAGCACTGTTCTGCTAAGGTGAACAGCGTTCACCCGATCCAGTACGTGTCCTTGAGTCATCCGTCCACCGCGCCCACGGGTCACCCCCGCGGCGCGGCCTCCGTACGAGGAGTTCCGATGTCCACCACCGGTGTCGCGTCCACCGAGACGCCCACCGACTCGCCAGCGCCCTACCGGTGGCGCTGGGCTGCGCTCTTCGTGATCCTCGCGGCCGAGGTGATGGATCTCCTCGACGCCGTCGTCACGAACATCGCCGGCCCCTCCATGCGGGCCGACCTCGGAGGCGGCGCCTCCACCCTGCAGTGGCTCGCCGCCGCGTACACCCTGTCGATGGCCGTCGGCCTCGTCACCGGCGGGCGGCTCGGGGACATCCACGGGCGCCGCCGGATGTTCCTGGTGGGGGCCGCCGGCTTCACCGTGGGTTCGCTGCTGTGCGCGATATCCGTCTCCCCCGAGATGCTGATCACCGCACGTGTCGTCCAGGGGCTCTTCGGCGCGGTGATGCTGCCGCAGGGCCTCGGCATGATCAAGGAGATGTTCCCGCCGCAGGAGTCGCAGAAGGCCTTCGGCATGTTCGGCCCGGTCATGGGTCTGTCCGCGGTCTGCGGACCGATCCTGGCGGGCTGGCTCGTCGACGCCGACTACTTCGGCACCGGCTGGCGGATGATCTTCCTGATCAACCTGCCCCTGGGTGCCGCCGCCATCCTCGGTGCCCTGCGCTATCTGCCGAAGGGTCTGTCCGGCAGCAAACCGCGCCTCGACATCCCCGGAATGATCCTGGTCTCACTGGCCGCGCTGCTCATCATCTTCCCGCTGGTCCAGGGCCGTGAGTACGACTGGCCCGCATGGACGTTCGCGATGATGGCCGCCTCGGTGATCGTCTTCGTCACCTTCGCCCGGTACGAGTCGCGCCGCAGCAGGGCCGGCCAGGACCCGCTGGTCGTCCCCAGCCTCTTCCGCAAGCGGGGATTCAGCGGCGGCATGACCCTCGGGCTGGTCTTCTTCTCGACCATGCAGGGCTTCATGCTGGTCTTCAACCTCTACACCCAGATCGGCCTCGGCTATTCGCCGCTCAAGGCGGGCCTGGTGATGGTGCCCTGGTCGGGCGGCATGATCGTCGGCTTCGGGATCGCTCAGGGTGTCGCCCGGTTCGGACGGGCGGTGCTGCAGGCGGGCACGCTGGTCATGGCGGTCGGCGTCTTCGGTGTGTGGCTGACCCTCGACATGGCGGGAGCCGGCGTCGGCCCCTGGCAGCTCGTGCCGTCCCTGCTCGTCACCGGCATCGGCATGGGCCTGCTCATGGCACCGTTCTTCGACATCGTGCTCGCCAGTGTCGAGCAGCACGAGACGGGCTCGGCGTCGGGCACGATGACCGCGATACAGCAGCTCGGCGGCGCCTTCGGCGTGGCCCTCCTCGGCACCGTGTTCTTCGGCCTGCTGGGCGGCGGGATCGCCACCGCCGTCGACCACCACGCGGGCGGCCTGCGGGAGCAGTTGACCGCCGCGCACGTCCCACCCGCCGCTCAGGACCGCGTCGTGGCGGACCTGCGGAAGTGCACCTCGGACCGCGCCGTCGCCAAGGATCCCGCCGCGACCCCGGCGTCCTGCACGCGCCTGGAGAAGGACACCCGGTCCGTGGTGACCTCGCCCCAGGCCGGTGCCCGGATACCCGGCGCGCTGCAGGCCACCGCGTCGTCGGCCTTCCAGAGCGGTTTCGGCTCCGTCATGAAGATGGTGCTGTGGATCGTCGACGGCATGCTCGGCCTGACCTTCCTGCTGTCCTTCCTCCTGCCGCGCCACGCCCGCCCCGAGGGGTCCGCCGGACACTGAGGACCAGCCGCACGGACACCGCGGGACGGGACGGCCGGGCAGCCCCGAAGAGGGGGTGCCCGGCCGTCCCGTTCCCCACGCGGCCGTGGTATACCGGCCTCTGACCGCCCGTCGGCCGCCGAATCCGTATAGTTGCGCCATGAGCAACTACACCGCAGACGGCGAAACAGCGGCGCCCGCGGTGGGCGGTGTGCAGTCCGTCGACCGTGCCGTGAGCGTCCTCGAGATCCTCGCCCGGCGCGGTGAGGCGGGTGTCAGCGAGGTCGCCGCCGAGATCGACGTCCACAAGTCGACCGCGTTCCGCCTGCTCGGCGCTCTGGAGGCGCGGGGTCTGGTCGAGCAGGCGGGCGACCGGGGCAAGTACCGGCTCGGCTTCGGCATCGTCCGCCTGGCCGGCGCGGTCACGGGCCGGCTCGACGTCACGCAGCAGGGCCGGGCGGTGTGCGAGCGGCTCAGCGAGGAGATCGGCGAGACGGTCAACATCGCCGTCCTGCAGGAGCATTACGCCGTCAACCTCCACCAGGTGCGCGGCCCGGGCGCGGTCGGCACGCACAACTGGGTCGGACAGCTCACCCCGGTGCACGCCACGTCCAGCGGCAAGATCCTGCTGGCCCACCTGCCGGCGAAGGAGCGCGCCGGGGTGCTCGCGGCGTCCGGGCTGCGGAAGCTGACGCCGCACACGCTGACCGCGAGGGCCGGGCTGGAGAAGGACCTCACCGAGGCGCGGGAGCGCGGGTACGCGGTGACGCTGGAGGAACTCGAGATCGGGCTGCACGCGATGGCGGCTCCGATCCGTTCCCGTGACGGCGAGGTCATCGCCGCGATCAGCGCCTCCGGCCCCGCGTACCGCTTCACCGAGGAGCGCATCCACGAACTCGCTCCCCTGCTGCTCAAGGGGGCGGAGGAGATCAGCCACCGGATGGGTTACCTGGGCTGAGCCCCGCCCGGTCGGTCACCGGCGTGCGCACCGGCCGGCGACCGGCATCCCCTCGCGCCCCCGCGACCTCACCCGCGCAGCCGGGACATCGCCGGGTCGAACAGCGGCTCCTCCGCCACGACCGCCTCGACGCGCCGGTCGAAGTAGCCGATGTGCACGGTGGTGCCGGGGACGGCCAGCTCCGCCGGCAGCCAGGCGTAGGCGATGCCCTTGCCGATCGTGTAGCCGTACGCGGCGCTGGTGACGTAGCCGACGGCACGATCGCCGTCGTACACCGGCTCCTTGCCCATGACCACCGACCGGGGGTCGTCGATGGTGAGGCAGGTCAGCCTGCGCCGTACGGCGGCCTTGCGCCGCTCCAGCGCGGCCTTGCCGATGAAGTCGGCCTTGTCGAGCCTGACGGCGAAGCCGACGCCGGCCTCGTAGGGGTCGTGCTCGTAGGTCATGTCGGTGCCGAAGGAGCGGTAGCCCTTCTCCAGGCGGAGGCTGTTGAAGGCGCCGCGGCCGGCGATGATGCCGCCCAGCGGCTCGGCGGCGGCCCAGAGGGTGTCCCAGAGCTTCTGGCCCAGGTCGGCGGTGGTGTACAGCTCCCAGCCGAGTTCGCCGACGTACGACAGGCGCATCGCGGTGACCGGGACGGAGCCGATGTGGGCGCGCCTGGCGCGGAAGTACTTCAGGCCGTCGGCCGAGAAGTCGTCGTCCGTGAGGGGCTGCAGGACCTCGCGGGCGAGCGGGCCCCACAGGCCGATGCAGCAGGTGCCGGGCGTGACGTCACGGACCTGCACACGGCCGTCGGCGGGCAGGTGGCGGATGAACCAGTCGAGGTCCAGGTTGCCGTTGGCGCCGACCTGGAAGTGGTCGCGGGCGAGGCGGGCGACGGTGATGTCGCTGCGGATGCCGCCGTCGTGGTCCAGGAGCAGCGTGTACGTCACCGAGCCGACGGACTTGGCGACCTTGCCGGTGACGAGGCCCTCCAGGAAGTCGGCGGCACCGGGGCCGGTCACCTCCAGGCGCTTGAGGGCCGTCATGTCGTACATCGCGACGGTCTCGCGGGTGACCTGGGCCTCGGCGCCGACGACGGGCGACCAGTACCGTGCGGCCCAGTCGTTCGGGGTGGGGATGGTGCGGCCCTCGACGAGCGGCGCGTTGGCCTCGTACCACTGGGGGCGCTCCCAGCCGTTCGCCTCCAGGAAGAACGCGCCGTGTCGCTGCTGACGGGCGTGGAAGGGGCTGGTGCGGATCGGGCGGGGCTCACCCGAGGGCTGGAGGGGGTGGAGGATGTCGTAGACCTCGGCGAAGTTGCGGCAGTCGCGGGCCAGGACGTACTCCGGGGCGAGTTGGTGCGGCTCGAAGCGGTTGACGTCGCACTCGTGCAGGTCGAACGAGGTGCAGTGGCCGTCGACCAGCCATTCGGCGACGGCCCTGCCGACGCCCGCGGAGTGGGTGACCCACACGGCCTCCGCGACCCAGAAGCCCTTGACGTCCGGGGACTCGCCCAGCAGGGGGTAGCCGTCGGTGGTGAAGGAGAACAGGCCGTTGATGCCCTCCTCGACCTTGGCCTCGCGGGTCGCCGGGAGCAGGGCCTGGGTCTCGGTCCAGGCCTCCTCGAAGTCCTCCTCGGTGAACTTCAGGACCGAGGGCATTCCCTCCGCCTCGTCCACCGCGAGGATGTCGTCGGCGGAGACGGGCATGGGACGGTGGCCGTAGGAGCCGATGCCGAGGCCGTCGTAGCGGTCGCGGTAGTACAGGTCGGCGTCCTGGTGGCGCAGGATCGGGCGGACCGCCTCCTCGGTCTGGCCGGCGAGGGCGGGGACCGGGCCGGTCCAGGCGAGCTGGTGGGCGAGCGGGGTGAGCGGCAGGTTCATGCCGACCATGCGGGCGATCCTCGGGCCCCAGATGCCGGCGCAGCACACGACGATGTCGGCGGGGATCTCGCCCCGGTCGGTCAGGACGCCGGTCACCCGGCCCTCGCTCTGCCGGACGTCGAGGACTTCGTGGCGGGCCAGGAAGCGCACGCCGCGCCCGGTGGCCCGGCGGATCTGCGCCTCGACGGCGAGGACGGCCTTGGCGAGGCCGTCGGTGGGCACGTGGAGCCCGCCGAGGACCTTGTCGCGGTCGACCAGCGGGTGCCGCTGCACGCACTCGTCGGGGGTCAGCAGGCGCGACTCGATGCCCCAGGCGGTGATCCAGCCGTGGCGGCGGTGCAGTTCGTCGAGGCGTTCGGGGGTCGTCGCCACCTCCAGGCCTCCGACCTGGAGGAAGCAGGGCTCGCCGTCGACGTCGAGGGAGCAGAACTTCTCGACGGTGTAGCGGGCCAGCTCGGTCATGGTCTTGGAGTGGTTCGTCTGGAAGACCAGGCCCGGGGCGTGCGAGGAGGATCCCCCGGTGGCCGGGAGGGGGCCCTGGTCGACCACGGTCACTTCGGTCCAGCCGCGTGCGGAGATCTCGTCCGCGAGGGCCGCTCCCACGACGCCCGCTCCGATGATGACCACTCGGGGTCCCGCCATCGCCCAACCTCCGAACTTCGCACGGTCACGTTGCCCGTTGCGCAACTTGATTCGGGTTGCGCAACTCAATGTGCCCCCCGTGGGAGGGGGTGTCAAGGGGGGCCGTGACGTCGGAGAACGCCCCGGAAAACCTGCCTGGGGACGGCAACGCCCGGCGGGCGGCGCGCACCTGGAACGCACCGCCCGCCGGGCGTGTTCGGCCTGCTGGGGCCCGGTTACTTCAGCCAGGCCTCGACCTGGTCGCGGTGGGCGTCGACCCACTTCTTCGCGGCCGCGTCGTCGGACATCTTGTCCACCGCGATGTACCTGGCCACGGTGTTCTGGTCGTCGTTGGTCCAGTGGAAGTTCTTCACCAGCCGGTACGCCGGGCTGCCCGACTTGGCGAACCGCGCGCTGACGATCTTGTCCAGGTCGTAGACGGGATAGTCACAGGCGATCTTGGCCGCGTCGGCGTCGCAGCCCGTCCTGTACGCCGGCAGGCCGACCTTGACCAGCGGCACCTCCGACATGAACCACTGCGGCTCGTAGAAGTAGCCGATCACCCACTGCTTGTTCTTCTCGGCGGTCCGGTACGCCTGGATGAGCGCGGTCTCGCTGCCCGCGTACACCACCTTGAAGTCCAGCTTCAGATTCTTCACCAGGGCCGCGTCGTTGGTGACGTAGGACGGGTCGCCGTCGAGCAGTTGGCCCTTGCCGCCCGACTCGGACGTCTTGAACTTGTCCGCGTACTTGTTGAGGTTCTTCCAGTCGGTGATGTCGGGATGGGCCTTGGCCAGCCACGGCGGCACGAACCATCCGATGACGCCCTTGTTGCCGGTGGAGCCCGCCTCCACGGCGGTCTTCTGTCCGGTGATGTACTTCTTCTTCAGATCGTCGTGGCCCCAGTTCTCCAGGACGGCGTCGACCTCACCGGTGCCGAAGCCCTGCCAGGCGATCTCCTCCTTCAGGTCCTTCTTGCTCACCGTGCAGCCGAGGTCGTGCTGGGCGACGTACGCGACCACCGCCGCGTCCGCCTGGTAGCCCACCCACGGGTTGACGGCCAGATTGAAGGTTCCGCACTTGCCGCTCGAGCCCTTGGAGCCCGCCGACGAGGTGTCGCCGACCTTCGCCCCCGCGCACGCCGTGAGGGTGAGGCCGAGAGCGGCCAGGCCGGCCGCGCCGGCTCGCCAGTGTCTTGCCATGGTGTCGTGCTCCTTATGCCCTGGTGCGTCGGGCCGCAGCCTGAGTGATCCGGTCGAACATGACTCCGAGCAGTACGATGGCGAGTCCCGCCGCCAGCCCCTTGCCGTACAACTCTCCCTGCGAGAACCCGGCCACGACGTCGTAGCCGAGGGCGCCGGCCCCTACCAGGCCGCCCACCACAACCATCGACAGCACGTAGATCAGACCCTGGTTGGTCGCGAGCGTCAGGGCGCCGCGTGCCATCGGCAGCTGGACCTTGGTGATGATCTGCCAGGTGTTGCACCCGGCCGAGGTGGCCGCCTCCACGGTGGTCTCGGGCACGGTCCGCACCCCGTCCGCGATGATCTTGATCGCGACGGGGGCGGCGTAGACGACGGCCGCGACGATCGCGGTGAAGCGCGTGGCGCCGAAGAGGGCCAGGAACGGCACGAGATAGACGAACGGCGGCATGACCTGGGCCGCGTCCAGGGTGGGGCGCACCAGCCGGTCGACGAGCGCGCTGCGTCCCATCCACACGCCGAAGACCACGCCGAGCAGCATCACCAGCACCGTCGCCACGGCGGTGGAGGCGAGGGTCGTCATGCTGTCCGACCACAGGCCCGTGCCGACGAGCAGGCCGACGCACACCGCTGCCGTCACCGCGGCCCACCGGCCGCCGAGCACCGCGCCGAGCGCGACCAGGGTGACGCCGACGAGCCACCACGGGGATTCGGTGAGCAGCGTCTGGAACGGGTTGAGCAGACCGTTGGTGAGGGCGTCCCGCAGGGCGTTGGTCAGGCCCGAGAGGTGGTCCTGCAGCCAGGTGGTCGTGGTGTCGGCGGCGCTCGCGATGTGGCTGCCGGTGCTGCCGTTGCCGGGGAACTCGGCCGCCCAGACGTAGGTGTGGGACAGGTAGACCAGGACGGCGGCGCCGATCCCGCCCGCCACCACCAGCGGGCGGCGCCATGTGCGGAGCCGGCCGCCCGTGCGGCGGGCGCTCTCGGTGCGTACGGCCGCGGCCGTGGTGACCCGGTCGAGCACGATGGCCATGACGACGATGGCGAGGCCCGCGTTGAAGGCGGTACCGACGTCGAGCGACTGCAGGGCCTGTACGACGGTCTTGCCGAGGCCGGGCGCGTCGATCAGGGCGGCGATGGTCACCATGGCCAGGGCGGCCATGATGGTCTGGTTGACGCCCATGACCACCGTCCGCCTGGACATCGGCAGCAGCACCTTCAGCAGTTGCTGCGACCGTGTCGCGCCGAGCGAGTCCGCCGCCTCGACGGTGGTCCCGGGGACGGAGCGGATGGCGTGCGCGGTGATGCGGATGGCGGGCGGTGCCGCGTAGATGACCGTGGTGATCACGGCGGAGGCGCCGCCGATGAGGAAGATCAGGGTCAGCGGGGCGAGGTAGACGAAGGTCGGCATCGTCTGCATGAAGTCCAGCAAGGGCGTCATGAACCGGTTGAACCGGTCGGAGAGACCGGCCCACACGCCGAGCGGGATGCCGATGAGCAGTGCCACGGCGACGGCCGACAGGGTCAGCGCCAGCGTGTCCATGCTCTCCTGCCACAGGCCCTGCAGCCCGAAGAAGGTGAAGCCGGCCACGGCCAGCAGGGCGACGCGCCAGTTGCCCACGGCCCAGGAGACGTACCCGGTGAGTCCGACGACGCCGAGCCAGCCGATCTGTGGGACCGGACGGCTGCCGGCGGGCTGGGAGATCAGGGACTGGACGAACGCGACCAGGTTGTCGATCGCCAGGCGGATCTCGTTGAAGAAGTACAGGAAGAGCGGGTTGGAGTTGCGGCCCGCTCCGATGCTGTCGTTGAGGTCGTTCAGCCGGTGGTGCAGTCCGGTGAGGTCGGCCGCCGCGAGGGTCAGCGTCTGCCGGCCGCGCAGCACGGCGAAGAGCACCAGCCAGGCGAGCAGGACGCCCGCCACCGCCATGGGGCGGCTGATCCGCTCGCGCAGGGGTGCGACCGGTGCGGTCGCGTCGGCGGCGACGGCCATCACGCACCGCCTTCCCGCCCGGCGACCACGGAGAGGATCTCCTCGTCGCCGACGATGCCCAGCAGCTTGCCGTTCTCGACGACCTTGACCGGCTTCTCTGCGGCCAGCACGGCGCGCGTGGCCTCCCGCACCACGACGTCCGGGCCGAGTTCGGGGCCGTCGAGCGCGTCACCGGGCGCGGCGGGGCGCATGATCCAGCGCAGGGTGAGGACGTCTCCGCGCGGCACGTCCTTCACGAAGTCCCGTACGTAGTCGTCGGCGGGGGCGCCGACCAGTTCGTCGCCGGTGCCGCACTGGACCGTCCTGCCGTCCCGCATGATCAGGATGCGGTCGCCCAGCTTCAGCGCCTCGGAGAGGTCGTGGGTGATGAACACCATGGTCTTGCCGACCTCGTGGTGCAGGCGGACGACCTCGCTCTGCATGTCACGGCGGATCAGCGGGTCGAGCGCGGAGAACGGCTCGTCGAAGAAGAGAACGTCGGGGTCGCCGGCCAGGGCGCGGGCGAGGCCGACGCGCTGCTGCATGCCGCCGGAGAGCTGGTCGGGGTAGGAGTTCTCGTACCCGGCGAGTCCCACCAGTTCGACGATCTCCAGGGCCTTCCTGGTCCGTTCGGCCTTGCCCAGGCCCCGTATCTCCAGGCCGAAGGCGACATTGTCGACGACCTTTCGGTGCGGCAGCAGGCCGAAGTGCTGGAAGACCATGGAGAACTTGCTGCGCCGCAGCTCGCGCAGCCGCCTGGGGTCGGCGCCGCGGATGTCCTCGCCCTCGAACACGACTTCTCCGGCGGTGGGTTCGATCAGCCGGGTCAGACATCGCACCAGGGTGGACTTGCCGGAGCCGGACAGACCCATGACGACGAAGACCTCGCCGGGCGACACGTCGAAGCTCACGTCGCGGACGGCGGCGGTGCAGCCGGTGCGGTCCATGAGCTCGCGGCGGGTCAGCCCGCACAGTTCCTCGGATTCCGGCACCTGGTCCGCCTTCGGCCCGAACACCTTCCACAGCCGGCGCACGGAGATGACCGGGGTGCGTCGCTCGGGGTCCTTGGACGTGTCGCGCCGCTGCGACACCTCGGTCTGTGCTGGGGTCACCGTCGACCTCTTTTCGGCGTTCAGCCGCGGAACCAGCGCTGCGGCCGGGGTTGGATGTTCTGCCAGACATGCTTGGGCTCGCGGTACTCGTCGAGGCCGGCCGGCCCCAGCTCGCGGCCCACGCCCGAGTGTCCGAAGCCACCCCATTCCGCCTGCGGCACATAGGGGTGGTAGTCGTTGATCCAGACGGTGCCGTGGCGCAGCCCGCGCGCGACCCGCTGGGCCTTGCCGGCGTCCTGGGTCCAGACGGCTCCGGCGAGTCCGTACTCCGTGTCGTTGGCGATGCGGATCGCGTCGGCCTCGTCGCGAAAGCGCTCGACGGTGAGCACGGGCCCGAAGGACTCCTCGTGCACCACGCGCATGTCCTGCCGGCACTCGTCGAGGACGGTGGGCGGGTAGTAGAAGCCGCCGGCCAGCGCGGGGTCGTCGGGACGGGCGCCGCCGCAGCGCAGTACGGCGCCCTCGGCGAGGCCCGCCGCGACGTACGCCTCGACCTTCTCCCGGTGCTGAGCGGAGATCAGCGCCCCGGTCTCGGCCTCGGGGTCGAAGGGGCCGCCGAGCCGGATGAGCCGGGCGCGGCGTACGACCTCGTCCACGAAGGCGTCGTGCAGCCGGTCCTCCACGATCAGCCGGGCGCCGGCCGAGCAGACCTGCCCCGAGTGCAGGAAGACCGCGGTGAGCGCGAAGTCCACGGCGGTCTCGAAGTCGGCGTCGGCGAAGACGACGTTGGGGTTCTTGCCGCCGAGTTCCAGGGCGACCTTCTTCACCGTCGCGGCGGCGGACGCCATGATGCGCCGGCCGGTGTCCAGGCCTCCGGTGAACGACACCATGTCGACGGCCGGGTCCTGTGCCAGCGGGGCGCCCGCCTCGGCCCCGGCGCCCAGGACGAGGTTGGCGGCGCCTGCCGGGAGTCCCGCCTCCTCCAGGGCCTTCATCAGCAGGATCGAGGTGGAGGGCGTCAGCTCGCTGGGCTTGAGGACCACGGTGTTCCCCGCGAGCAGAGCCGGGGCGACCTTCCAGGAGGCTTGCAGGAGCGGGTAGTTCCAGGGGGTGATCAGACCGCAGACGCCGACGGGTTCGTAGGTGACCCGGCTGAGGGCGTCGTCACGGCCGGTGTCGATCACGCGCCCGGCGCTGGTGCCGGCGATGCCGCCGTAGTAGCGGAAGCAGGAGACGACGTCGGCGATGTCGTACTCGCTCTCGACCAGCCGCTTGCCGGTGTCCAGCGACTCGGCGCGGGCGAACTCCTTGGCGTCGCGCTCGATGAGGCCGGCGGTGCGCAGCAGCAGGGCACCGCGCTCGCGCTCGGGGGTGTGCGGCCAGGGGCCCTCGTCGAAGGCGCGCCGGGCGGCGGCGATCGCCGCCTCGGTGTCGGCCCGGGTCCCTTCGGACACGGTCGCCACCGTGGTGCCGTCGGCGGGGCAGCGGATCTCGCGGTGGCCTCCGGCCACCGCCTCGCGCCATTCACCGTCGATGTACAGGTCTGCCACGGCGGAGCCCTTCGCCTCTTCGTTGCGCATTGCGCATCGAATTGCTTGTGGGGGAACCCTGGCCGAAGGGCCGACGTCCGTCAAGGGGTCCCGCGCTTTTCACACGGGGCGAGCGTTCCGCTCTTGACCGTCGGCCACCACGGGCCCATCGGGTTGCACATTGCTCATACGGTTGCGTCACACACATCGGCGGCCGCCCTCACCACGGCCGCTCCGCGGGCCTACCCGGCCTGCTTCTGGGCGTCGCGGTGCCGGTAGTACGCGGCCTTGGAGGGCGCGAGCGGTTCCCTGCCGAGGATGAGGTCGGCCGCCTTCTCGGCGATCATCATCACGGGCGCGTAGATGTTGCCGTTGGTGACGTACGGCATCACCGACGCGTCCACCACGCGCAGCCCGTCCAGCCCGTGCACCCGCAGGGTCAGCGGATCCACGACGGCCGTCTCGTCCGTGCCCATCTTGCAGGTGCACGACGGGTGCAGGGCGGTCTCGCCCTCCTTGGCCACCCAGGCGAGGATCTCCTCGTCGGTCTCGACGGAGGGGCCGGGCGAGGTCTCGCCGCCGTTGTAGGCGCCGAGCGCGGGCTGAGCGAGGATCCGCCGGGCCACCCGGATCGCCTCGACCCACTCGCGGCGGTCCTGCTGCGTGGAGAGGTAGTTGAAGCGCAGGGCGGGGTGCACCCGCGGATCCCTGCTCTTGATCTTCACCGAGCCGAGGGCGTCCGAGTACATGGGCCCCACGTGCACCTGGTAGCCGTGGCCGCCGGCCGGCGAGGAGCCGTCGTAGCGGACCGCGACCGGCAGGAAGTGGAACATCAGGTTGGGGTACTCCACGTCGTCGTTGCTGCGCGCGAAGCCGCCCGCCTCGAAGTGGTTGGTGGCCGCGGGCCCCTTCCTGAACAGCCACTGCAGCCCGATGAAGGGAGCACGCCACTTCGCCATGTACGGCTGCATGGAGACGGGCTGCTTGCAGGCGTACTGGACGTAGACCTCCAGATGGTCCTGCATGTTCTCACCGACGCCCGGCAGGTCGTGGACGACGTCCACGCCCAGGGCGGACAGCTCGGCGGCGTTGCCGACGCCGGAGAGCTGGAGCAGCTGCGGGGAGTTGATCGCGCCGCCGCACAGGATGACCTCACCGGCGCGGACCTGCTGGGGTGCGCCGTTGCCGCGCCGGTACTCGACGCCGACGGCCCGCTTGCCCTCGAAGAGCACCCGCGTGACGAGGGCACGCGTCCTCACCGTGAGGTTCGGCCGCTTCATCGCGGGCTTGAGGTAGGCCTTGGCGGCCGACAGCCGGCGCCCGCGGTGGACGTTGCGGTCGAACTTGGCGAAGCCTTCCTGCCGGTAGCCGTTGACGTCGTCCGTGGGGGCGTAGCCCGCCTCCTGCGTGGCCTTGAGGAAGGCGTCGAAGAGCGGGTTGGTGGCCGGGCCGCGTTCCAGGACGAGCGGTCCGTCGTGGCCGCGGAACTCGTCGTCGGGGTCGGCCGCGAGACAGTTCTCCATGCGCCGGAAGTACGGCAGGCAGTGGGCGTAGTCCCAGGTCTCCATGCCGGGGTCGGCGGCCCAGCGCTCGTAGTCCATGGGGTTGCCGCGCTGGAAGATCATGCCGTTGATGCTGCTGGAGCCGCCGAGCACCTTGCCGCGGGCGTGGTAGACGCGCCGGCCGCCCATGTGGGGCTCGGGCTCGGACTCGTACTTCCAGTCGTAGAAGCGGTTCCCGATGGGATAGGTCAGCGCCGCGGGCATGTGGATGAACACGTCCCAGGGGTAGTCGGAGCGGCCCGCCTCCAGCACGAGCACCCGGTTGCCGGGGTCGGCCGAGAGCCGGTTCGCCAGTGCGCTGCCGGCTGATCCACCGCCGACGATGACGAAGTCGTACTGCTGGGAAGCCATGGTGCCTCGTCTCAGCTCGCGCCGTCGAAGTGCGACGCATGCTAGTACGGGTATCGCTATGCGCACCAGGTTGCGAGCAACGCAACTTGGAGGCTCTTTGGTCTCCGTCACACTACTTGCAGCCGTGTTGTTTACCGCGCGTATAGTTTCGTTATGAGCAACTACAGTCCGGATACCGAAACGACCGGCTCCCACTCCGGCGGGGTGCAGTCCGTCGACCGGGCCATCAGCGTCCTCGAGATCCTGGCCCAGCGCGGCGAGGCGGGCGTGAGCGAGGTGGCCGCCGAGATCGACGTGCACAAGTCGACCGCGTTCCGACTGCTCGGCGCCCTGGAGGCGCGTGGCCTGGTGGAGCAGTCGGGCGAGCGGGGGAAGTACCGGCTCGGATTCGGCATCGTGCGCCTGGCGGGCGCCGTCACGGGCCGCATCGACATCACCCAGCAGGGGCGCCCGGTGTGCGAGCGGCTGGCCGAGGAGATCGGCGAGACGGTCAACATCGCCGTGATGCAGGAGCACTACGCGATCAACCTCTACCAGGTGCGCGGCCCCGGCGCGATCACCGCGCACAACTGGGTCGGCCAGCTGACCCCGCTGCACGCCACCTCCAGCGGCAAGATCCTGCTGGCCCACCTGCCCACCAAGGAGCGCTCCGCGCTGCTGACGGAGACGGGCCTGAAGAAGGTGACCCCCCGCACGATCGCCTCGAAGGCGAAGCTGGAGAAGAACCTCGCCGAGGCCCGGGAGCGCGGCTACTCCTGGACCCTGGAGGAGCTGGAGATCGGGCTGCACGCCATGGCCGCACCGATCCGGGACCGGGACGGCCGGGTCGTCGCGTCGATCAGCGCCTCCGGGCCCTCGTACCGGTTCACCGAGGAGCGCATGCACGAGCTGGCTCCGGTGCTCGTCAAGGGCGCGGAGGAGATCAGCCACCGCATGGGACACCTGGGCTGATCCGACGAAGCGCCCGGGTGTTACCGCGGCTGCCGCGCCCCGAGGCGCTCGTGCACCCAGTCGTGGAAGGCTCCGATGTGGTGCTCGCTGGGGACGAGGACCCCGCCCTTGGCGTACAGCCGGGAACCCATGCCGGGCTGCGTGCGCTCGCAGGCGTCGAAGTCCTGGCGGTTGACCCGGTCGAACAGCTCAACGGACCGGCTGACGTCCTTGCCGCCGGCCACGACGTGCGGCAGATAGAGCCAGTCGCACTCGACGACCGTGCGGTCGGCGGCGACCGGGTACATCCGGTGGAAGATCACGTGGTCGGGCACCAGGTTGATGAAGACCTGCGGCTTGACGGTGATCGCGTAGTAGCGGCGGTCCTGGCCCTCGGAGACTCCCGGGATCCGGTCCAGGCCCTCGGAGCCGTCCACGGTGAAGCCCTGGACCTGCGCACCGAACTCGGCGCCGTGGCCGACGTAGTACTGGGCCGCGTAGCCGTCGGCGAACTCCGGCAGCACTTCGGTGAGTTCGGGGTGGATCGTAGCGCAGTGGTAGCACTCCATGAAGTTCTCGATGATGAGCTTCCAGTTCGCCCTGACGTCGTAGACGATGCGCCGGCCCACCGAGAGGTTGTCGATGCCGTAGCGCTCGATCGACTCCACGTCGCCGAGGCGCTCCACCACCGCGCCGATGACGTCCTCCTCGAAGGAGGGCGGGTGCTCCGCCAGGCACACCCAGACATAACCGAGCCACTCACGGACGGCCACGCTCACCAGGCCGTACTCGGTGCGGCCGACGTCGGGCATCCTGGTGAGGTTGGGGGCCGCGACCAGCTTGCCGTCGAGGTCGTAGGTCCAGGCGTGGTACGGGCACTGGAAGGCGCGCCTGACCTCGCCGCTCCCGGCGGTGCAGAGCCTGGCACCGCGGTGCCGGCAGACGTTGAAGTACGCGCGGATCGAGTGGTCGCGGGCGCGGGTGACGAGGATGCTCTCGCGGCCCACGTCCACGGTGCGGAAGGCGCCTGGCTTGGGCAGGTCCGCGGCGCGCGCGACACAGAACCACATCGCCTCGAAGATGCGCTCCTGCTCCTGGGCGAACAGGCCGGGGTCCGTGTAGGCGGAGCCGGGGAGGGTGGCGATCAGGCTGTCCGGCAGGCTGGTCGAGGTCACGGGTGCACTCCTCGGGAAACGTCGTGGATCAACAGGTCACGCGCCGGGAAGAGCGACTTCGGACGGCGTTGTTCGATGCTCGGGTGTGCGGATGTCCGGGTGCCCGGGTGTCCGGATGCTCGGGTGTCCGGATGCTCGGGTGTCCGGATGCTCGGATGCGCGGCTCTCAGGACGCGGCGGCGGCGAACTCCTTGCGCCGGCGTGTGAACAGCCGCGGCTGGTTCATCCCGAGCACCGCGACCGGACGGCCGGCCCGCCGGTAGACGGCCAGGAAGCTGCGGTCGTCGGTGGAGCCTTCCTCGACCGTCACGCTGTCGGCGCCGGCCGCGTGGCCGACGAACTGGATCTTCACTCCGTACTGGTCGGACCAGAAGTAGGGAGGCCGGGGCGCGGCCGGTTCCGTCGCGCCGTACGCGAGCAGCGTGGCCACGGCGAGGTCGGGCCGTTCCAGCGCGCCGGTCCAGTGCTCCACCCGGCGGTGGCGTCCGATGCGGGGGTCGTACCAGTTGGCGCAGTCGCCGACGGCGACCACCCCGGTCACCCCGGTACGGCCGTCGGAGCCGCACTTCACGCCGTCGTCGAGCGCGACGCCGGACCCCTCCAGCCACTCGACACAGGGGCGCGCCCCGACGCCGACCACGACGATGTCGGCGGGAAGGCTGCGGCCGTCCTCCAGCAGGACGGCGTCCACCCGGCGCTCCCCGCTCAGCCCCTTCACCCCCACTCCGCACCGCAGCCGTACCCCGTGGTCGGCGTGGAGGGCGGAGACGATCCCGCCCATGGTCTCGCCGAGCGGTCCGGCCAGCGGGGTCGGTGCCGCCTCGACCACGGTGACGTCGAGACCGAGGGCGTACGCCGTGGAGGCGACCTCGGCGCCGATGAACCCACCGCCGATCACCACCAGCCGTCCGCCCCGGGCGAGTTCGTCGCGCAGGGCTCGCGCGTCGTCCAGGGTGCGCAGCACGTGGAGTCCCGCCAGGCCCTCGGTGCCGGGCAGCGTGCGGGGCGTGGCTCCGGTCGCGACGACCACGCCGTCGGCGCGGACCTCCCGCCCGTCGGAGAGCCGGATCGCCCGCCGGCCGCGGTCGAGTCCGGTGGCGCGGACGCCGAGCACCCACTCCGCCCGCAGCTCCTCGTCGTCCCGCTCCAGCGCAAGGTCCGCTTCGCCGATGGCACCGGCCAGGAACTCCTTGGACAACGGCGGCCGGTCGTAAGGGCGGTGGTGCTCGTCGCCGATGACGACCAGCCGGCCGTCGTACCCCCGCTGCCGCAGCGAGCGCGCGGCCGACAGACCGGCCAGCGACGCGCCCACCACGGCGACGGTCCTCACGCGGGGCCTCCGGCCAGGCGGGCGGCGACGCACGGCGGCAGGTTGGGCGCCTCGGTGGACGGGCGCACGTAGATCATGCCGTCCTCCACGACGACCTCGTGGGTGCGGACCGGGAGCCTGGCCGGCGGTGCGTCCACGGCTCCGGTCCTCAGGGAGAACTTCGAGGCGTGGAGCGGGCATTCGACCTCGCAGCCCTCCAGCCAGCCGTCCGCGAGCGAGGCGTCCTGGTGGGTGCAGGTGTCGTCGATCGCGAAGAGCTCGCCGTCATCGGTGTGGAAGACCGAGACCGGCGGGTCGATGTCGAGCCGATGGGCCTCGCCTCGCGGCAGATCCGCGAGACGGCACGCGGGAATCATCATGACACCTCGGTGCGTATAGCGAAACGGATTGCGATGAACGCAACGCCAGTCTGCGGGCCGCTCTGAACCGCTGTCAAGGCGTGCGGAGGGCGGGTTGCGCGGGGTGCGACCGCGGATTTCCGGGCACGCCGAGGCGGCTGTGAAAACGCAGGTCAGCTGGTGGAACGGGAGGGGCTCGGGGGGCGACGACGGCCCTGCCGCCGATGCCGTCCAGGGGTACGTCGACGGGGCAGGGCCGCTTCGCGCGCGAGGTGCCTTCATGGGGCCGCTTCACACGGGCTGCTGTGCGCGGGGCCGTCCGCCGTGCGGTCAGAAGCCGCGGTCGATCCACTCCTGGAGGTGCGGCGCCTCCGCGCCGATGGTGGTGGTCTCGCCGTGGCCGGTGTGTACGACGGTGCCGGCCGGCAGGGCGAGGAGGCGGTCCCGGATGGAGGCGATGAGGGTGGGGAAGTCGCTGTACGACCGTCCCGTCGCCCCCGGTCCGCCGGAGAACAGGGTGTCGCCGCTGAAGAGGGCGCCGAGGCCGGGGGCGTGCAGACAGACCGCTCCGGGCGCGTGCCCCGGGGTGTGCAGCACGGTCAGCTCGGTGCCCGCGACCGGGATGCGCTGTCCGTCGGTCAGTTCGCCGTCGGGCGCCCTGCCGGGATGGGTCTGTTTCCACAGCGGCAGATCGCCGGGGTGCAGCAGGACCGGGGCGCCGGTCCGGGCGGCGAGCTCGGGCGCGGCGTCGATGTGGTCGTTGTGCGCGTGGGTGCACACGATCGCGCGCAGGGTGCGTCCGCCGAGGGCCCGGTGGATCGCGTCGGCGTCGTGGGCGGCGTCGACGACGACCGCCTCGTCGTCGTCCCCCACGATCCACACGTTGTTGTCGACGGCCCAGGTGCCGCCGTCGAGGGTGAACTCACCGGAGGTGACGAGGTGGTCGATGCGCGCGCCGGCCATCAGAAGACCACCACCGAGCGCAGCACATCACCGTGGTGCATGCGCTCGAAGGCCTTCTCCACCTCGGCGGGCGCTATGGTCTCGGTGACGAAGGCGTCCAGGTCGAGGCGGCCCTGCAGATAGAGGTCGACGAGCATCGGGAAGTCGCGGGAGGGCAGGCAGTCCCCGTACCAGGACGACTTCAGCGCGCCGCCCCGGCCGAAGACGTCCAGCAGCGGCAGCTCCAGCTTCATCTCCGGGGTCGGTACGCCGACCAGCACCACGGTCCCGGCGAGATCGCGGGCGTAGAAGGCCTGCCGGTAGGTCTCCGGACGGCCGACCGCCTCGATGACCACGTCGGCGCCGAAACCGCCGGTCAGCTCGCGCACGGCGTCGACCGCGTCCGTCTCCCGGGAGTTGACCGTGTGCGTCGCGCCCAGCCGCGCCGCGGTGGCCAGTTTGCGGTCGTCGATGTCGACGGCGATGACCTTCGCCGCGCCCGCCAGCTTCGCACCGACGATCGCCGCGTCCCCCACACCGCCGCAGCCGATCACGGCCACACTGTCCCCGCGCCCGACGTCGCCGGTGTTGATCGCCGCGCCGATCCCCGCCATCACGCCGCACCCCAGCAGTCCGGCGGCGGCCGGCGACGCGGCCCGGTCCACCTTGGTGCACTGCCCGGCCGCCACCAGCGTCTTCTCGGCGAAGGCACCGATGCCCAGGGCCGGCGAGAGCTCCGTGCCGTCGGTCAGGGTCATCCGCTGCGTGGCGTTGTGCGTGGCGAAGCAGTACCAGGGCCGTCCCCGCAGACAGGCCCGGCACTGCCCGCACACCGCGCGCCAGTTCAGGATCACGAAGTCACCGGGTGCCACGTCGGTGACCCCGTCGCCCACCGCCTCGACCACACCGGCCGCCTCGTGCCCCAGCAGGAAGGGGAAGTCGTCGCTGATGCCGCCCTCGCGGTAGTGCAGATCGGTGTGGCAGACGCCGCAGGCCTCGATCTTGACCAGCGCCTCGCCCGGACCGGGGTCGGGCACGACGATGGTCTCCAGACTGACGGGGGCGCCCTTGCTCCGCGCGACGACAGCACTGACCTGCTGGGACATGGCCACTCCTCGGCTGACAGCGGGACGAGATGTTGCCTAATGCGGCACGCATCTCATGTTTCGCAACACAGCATCGCGGAGCGCGCAGCGGCGGTCAAGGATCCGTCAGGCCATCCGATTTCCGTATGTCGACGGGGGTGACTCCCCTGTCGGCGCTGGTGCTGCCCCCACCAACGCACCGCCTGCCCGGGCCGCGTCGACCGGGTGGTCCTGGACGAAGTGGTGGATCCCGGCCGTTACGGGCCGAGGCTGTTGCGGAGCGCCGAGGAGGCCAACCGGCACGCTCTGCGCGACTGGGCCGCCGCCCACCACGCGGCCTACGGTCTCGGCCGCACCCGTGGCGCGGTACTGGCGACCGTGAACGCACTCCAGGCGGCCGCGGCACACGCACCTCTGTGGACCCGCCGCGCGAGCGGCCGACAAGGATCTGCGGCGACCTGCCGGCCCTGCTCGTGAACGCCACCGGTGATCCGCGCACCGTCTACGGCGGCGCCGCAGCGGTCCGCCGCCACTGGCCCAGTTCCCGCCTGGTCACCCTGCGCGGCGCGGACCAGCATGCGGTGGACGGCGTCTTCGGCAACTCCTGCGTGGATTGCCGCCGTCAACGCCTGCCTCGCCGGCGGGCGCCCACCGGCGAGGGACGTCACCTGCTCGGCGGGGCGGTTCAGTGAACCGTCACGTTGAACACCGGGGAGGCCGTCGCGCTGCTGACGACGCGCAGGTCGTTCTTGCCCTTCAGCCCGAGCTTGACGCCGAGCGAGTACGAGCCGTCGCGCTTGACGGGCGTGGACGCGGGCAGGGTGACCCACTTGCCGTGCTGCTTCTGCTGCAGGGTCACGGTGCTGCCCGCCTTGAGGCCGGTGGTCCTGCCCGTGACCCGGAACAGCTGCCAGGCGCGGACCGAGGTCACCGACGGCGTGGCGGTGATGCCGGCCTTGGCGGGCTGGGCCCGGTGCGCGGCCCCGACGTGGGACGCGGTGTGCGCGGCCGGGGTGGCGGCCATCGCGGTGCCCGCGAGGGCGAGGGAGGTGGCGCCGAGGACACCGACGACGGCGGTGCGCAGGGAACGCCGCTTCAAGACCATCATTGATATGCCCCTTTCCATGGTGAGAGCTGCCGTTCGAGCCGTAAGAGAGCTACATGCCGATTGGTGTGGTCACTAGAGGTGACGGCACCGCGGTGGCGGGCGTTCATCGGCGCTGTGTCGCTGTCTTGTAACAGCCGCGGCGGCCCCGTTCGGGGCCGGGCTAGCCCGCCAGGAAGGCGGCCAGCGCCGCCGCTGTCTCCTCGGGCGCTTCGACCTGCGGGTAGTGCCCCACGCCGGCCAGCACGGTGAAGGTGGCCCCGGGGCGCCGCTGCCGGAGGCGCGTGAGGACGTGGGCCCCGCTGACGGGGTCTTCGGGGCCCCAGACGAACAGGAGCGGGCCCTCGTACCGTTCGAGGGCGCCGGTCCAGCGCTGGAAGTGGGTACGGCGATCGTCGATGTAGCGGAGCAGGCGGGGCGCCAGATGGTGGCCCTTCTCGCGGGCCATGGACGTCCACATGTCGTGCAGCAGCTCGTCGGGGACGGGTCGGGCCAGGACGCTGCGCAGGTTCGCGGTGAACCTCTTCTCGTCGGTGAGACGGGCCAGGAGCGGACCGAGCCGGCTGTGCAGGAGCCGCTGCGCCGGGATCGGGCGGTGCAGGTCGGCGTAGAGGCCGCCGTTCAGCCAGGCGGCGCGGGTGATCCGGCCCGGTTCCCGGGCGAGCAGTTCCTGGGCGACCGAGACGCCGTAGTCGTGGGCGACCAGCGCGGTGGGGCCGGTGCCCTGATGTTTCCAGAGGGCCTCGACCAGGTCGGCCTGCTCGTGGATGGAGTAGCGGTGGTGGCGCGGCTTGTCGCTCTGTCCGAACCCGAGCAGGTCGAGGGTGGTCACCTGGCATCCGGCGTCGACCAGGCGCGGGACGGTCGTCGCCCAGTCGTGGGAGGAGGTGGGGAAGCCGTGCAGCAGTGTCACGGGACTGCCCGCACCGTCCCGGCGGACGAACAGGCGATGCCCGTTCAACTCCACCGTGGCACCGCCGGCGATCCAGTCGGCACGTTTCATCGGGGGTCTCCTATACCGTTGAGCAGGGCGGTCAGGCCGAAGTGGAACTCCTGGTCGCCGTCGGGGAGGTTGAGCGGCTCGGCCAGTTCCCGTACCAGCGGGAACTGCGGCAGCCCGGCGAACAGCTCTCGCATCGCGGTCCGCTCCTCGGTGCCGCGCGCGGCGCCCCCGGTGTCCAGCAGGGCGGTGCCGATGACGAAATGCGCGACCGTCAGGTAGATCTGGACGGCCTGCGACGGTGTCCAGCCGGCCCGGATCAGCAGGCCGAGCCCGATCTCCCGTCCCCGCAGGGCGTGGGGCCCGAGCAGCTGCCCCATCGTCAGCAGCGGGACGATCGCCGGATGCGCGAGCAGCACCCGCCGGAACTCCCAGGCGACCTGCTCCAGATCGGCCCGCCACCCGTGGCCGGTCTCCGGTGGTCGCACCGCGCCCAGCACATGGTCGAGGAGTTCCACCAGCAGTTCGTCCCTGCTGGCCACGTGCCGGTACAGCGAGGTGTGCCGCACCCCCATCTCCTGGGCGACTCTGCGCATGGTGAGTGCCGGGAGCCCTTCGGCGTCCACGATCTCCAGCGCCACCTGGGTGATCCGCGTCAGCTCGAGTCCACCGGCCCGCGGCCGCTGCCGTTCCCGTGCCGCGTACCGCTCCCGCCACCACGCCGCCGATCCCGCTTTCATGCGGCCACTATGCGTCCACTGGACGCATTAAGCAAGGACGCAGTCCTGCGGTCGGCGGCCTGGCCGGCGGTCCTGCCGCTCGGTTCAGGGCAGGTGGCGACGTACCGAGGTCCACCTCCCATGAACCGTCACCGTGGAATTCCTGTTCGCCGCGAGGGACGGCCAGCGGGCCAGCGCCGCCCCGGCCGGTCAGCCGCTCAGTGCCTCCGCCCGGCGGGCGAGTGCCGCGTTCATCGCGCCGAACTGCGGGAGCGTGTCGGACTTCAGCATGCCCTGGACGAAGGGGACGGCGACTCCGGTGAAGCGCTCGCTCTGCGTCAGACGGACGCGGCCGGGGCCGATCCGCTCGATGACGAAACGATGCTGTCCGTCGGCTATCCAGCCGGGTCCCATCTTCCCGAGCCAGCGCAGTTCCCTGCCCGGGACGGCCGCCTGCACCCGGGGGGTGAAGGTGGTGTCGCCGTGCGCGTCGTGCATGACGATGCGCAGGTGCGCGCCGTCGGTGAGGCGGCCACCGGACGACGTCACCCGCGCCGACGTCATGAACGGGTTCCACCGCGGATAGTCGGCGAAGTCCGTCAGGACCTGCCAGACCTCCTCGGGCGTCGCATCGATCTCGGCCGAGGCGGTCAGCCGGACCTGGTGCACATTGGCCCACACCGTGTATCCGGCGAGGAGTGCGGCCAGCGCGGACAGAGCCGTGAGCACCCGGCGGCGGCGCCGTCGGCCGGAGGACGGCCGCGGTGTCGTGGGCGCCGCGGGGGCGTCGGACGGGACGGTCGAGGTCGGCGTGCGTGTCATCGTGGGCCCTCTTTCGCTTCGGTGGTGCGAACAGGTGGCTGAGCGCGTGCGGCCGGTCAGGCGGTGACGCCGTCCAGGGCGCCGGCGACGAGGCGGTCGACGTAGGCGGCGTCGAGGGGACGGCCGGTGACGAGCAGCCGGTAGTACAGCGCGCCGGCGAGCTGGTCGAACAGCACCTCCGGGTCGGCGTCGGCACGCAACTCGCCCCGCTCCCTGGCCTGTTCGAGAAGCGTCAGCACCAGGGCGTTGCGGCGGTCGAACATGGCCTGGACGGCGGCGCCGACGTCGGCGTGCCGGGCGGCCGCGGCGGCGACTTCCGCGACCAGACCCGCGGACCTGTCCCCCGACGCGACCGGGCGGCCGACCTGGCGCATCCGGTTGAGTCCGTCGGTGATCGCGTTGAGGTAGTCCGTGAGATCCGCGCGTACGTCACCGCTGTACTCCACCGGCACGCTGTCCTGGATCCGCGCGACCACGGCGACGATCAGATGGCCCTTGGTGGGCCATCGCCGGTACAGCGTGGTCTTGGCCACCCCCGCGCGGGCCGCCACCTCGTCGACGGCGAACTGGTCGTATCCGCGGTCGAGCAGCAGTTCCAGGGCCGCGTCGATGATGCGCGTGTCCGCCTGCTCGTCGCGAGGACGGCCCCGCCGGGCTGCCGGTTCCATGACTCCCCTTTTCGCTACGACTGTTTCGTAAAGAGAGTAGGGCGGAGTCCCCTATTAACGCAACAGCAGTAGCGTTAATCGGTAAATCCCCTGGCGCGGCGGGCGGGAGGGGCGGAGACTCTTCCCATGGCGGACATGGGGGCGTTCCGGGACGCGGTCATCTCGTGGGCCACGGGCGGCCCCGGTGACCCCGCGCGCGAACTGGCCGCGCGGCTGCCCGTCCGGGCAGCGGTCCTGCTCGAAGGGCCGAGCGACGTCGCGGCGGTCGAAGCGCTGGCCGCGAGCCGCGGCCGGAACCTGGCGGCCGAGGGGGTGTGCGTCCTGCCGATCGGCGGAGCGATGAACATCGGGCGCTTCGCCCGTCTCCTCGGCCCGACCGGCCTGGACCTGCGCCTGACGGGACTGTGTGACGAGCGGGAGCGTCGGTACTACGCCCGCGGCCTGGACCGGGCAGGCGCGACTCAGCAGGGGTTCTTCGTCTGCGCGGCCGATTTGGAGGACGAGCTCATCCGCGCGCTGGGCGTCGCACGGGTGGAGGAACTGGTCCGGGCCGAGGGCGACCTGCGTGCCCTGCGGACCTTCCTGCGCCAGCCCGCACAACAGGGCCGCCCGTCCCCACAGCAGCTGCGGCGCTTCCTCGGCACGAAGAAGGGGCGCAAGATCCATTACGGCCGTGTCCTCGTCGAGGGACTCGACCCCGACCGCGTGCCCGCCCCGCTCGACGGCCTGCTGACAGGTCTCTGAACAGCTCTGACACGCCGCACTGGGCCGTACGGCCGAGTACCGGACGCCGCCCTGTCCGCCGTCGGACGGAAACGGCTGCACCGTCCGAGGGGACATCCCTGGCCACCCCGTAACCGCCGCGCCGACGGGGGCAACCTCTACACCGCTCCCCGCGCCACGGCGCCGCTGCCTTGGGCGCCGGGAGCATCCTGCGGACCCGGGACCTTCGAAGGAGCCATCACTTCATGTTCAGCCGCAAGTCGTCGGCACTCGTTGCGCAGGCACTGTGTGCCGGAGCCCTCGCGACGGTCGTCGCCACCGCCACTCCCGCATCGGCGCAGACCATCGTCCCGTGCAGCGCGAGCGCCCTGTCCACCGCCATCACCAACGCCAACATCGCCGGGGGTGGAACCCTGGTGCTGTCGCCGGGCTGCACCTACGGGCTCTCCGCCCCGTTGCCGGCCATCATCCGCCCGATCATCATCGACGCCCGGCACAGCACCATCCCCCACCGCCCCAACAGGCCTGTCCCACAGTATCGTTCCGCCCGGCACTCCCCGATCGTCCCCTGCCGCGGCACAACGCCCGCAACCCTCTCGCCCGGTGTCACCGCACGACCCCCACCCCCCCACTCCCCCCACTCCCCCCGCTCCCCCGCTCCCCTCATCCCAGGAGGCGACCCATGCGGCCATCCCCGTACAGAGCCCTGCGCGCAGCCCTTCCCGGCTTCCCGCGTCGAACCATCAGAGCGACGCTGGTCCTGGCCGTCACGGCCGGGCTCGCCACGGCGGTCCCAGCCGCCGCCTCCCAGGCCGCCGCCGCCAAGTCCACGAGCACGTACGTCACTTCGGCCGCGGCCGGTGCGGATCCCACGCCGGCCGGTACGGCGGCCAAGCCATACATGGGCTGGTCCAGCTGGAGCATGCAGTCGTCCCAGTATCCGGGCCTCAACCCGGACGGCAACTACAGCTACCTCACCGAGGCGAACGTCCTGAAGCAGACGGACGCCCTCGCCGCCAAGCTGAAGAACTACGGCTACGACCACGTCAACATCGACGCCGGATGGTGGATGGACAAGGACTGGACGTCCGAGTTCGACCAGTACGGCCGGCAGACGCCCGATCCCGTCCGCTTCCCCCACGGCATGAAGTCGGTCGCCGACCACATCCACGCCAAGGGCCTGAAGGCCGGCATCTATCTGCCCGTCGGGCTGGAGAAGGGGGCGTACGGCGGAGGCGGGACACCGATATCGGACGCACCCGGCTGCACCACCGCGGACATCGTCTACCCGGACCTGCGCACCACCAACGGCTGGGACAGCGCCTACAAGATCGACTTCGGCAACCCGTGCGCCCAGAAGTACATCGACTCACAGGCGCAGTTGCTCGCGGACTGGGGCTACGACTTCCTGAAGCTGGACGGCGTGGGTCCGGGCTCGTTCAAGTCCGGTGACAACTACGACAACGTCCCGGACGTGGCCGCATGGCACCGGGCCATCGCCGCCACGGGGCGTCCGATCCACCTCGAACTGTCCTGGTCGCTCGACATCGGGCACGCCGCC
Organism: Streptomyces sp. NPDC051133; assembly: GCF_040682635.1. Classification (NCBI taxonomy): domain Bacteria; kingdom Bacillati; phylum Actinomycetota; class Actinomycetes; order Kitasatosporales; family Streptomycetaceae; genus Streptomyces; species Streptomyces sp. NPDC051133. Next base: position 21,210 of record NZ_JBFBBK010000046.1, on the reverse strand, counting down.
GACTGGAAGAAGTACTCCAACGGATGGCGCATCGACACGGACGTCGAGTGCTACTGCAACACGCTGGTCACCTGGGAGAACTCGGTCAACGACCGCTGGAACGACGCCCCCGCGTGGAGCCACGAGGCGGGCCCGGGCGGCTGGAACGACCTCGACGCCATCGATGTCGGCAACGGCGCGATGGACGGCCTCACCCCCGCCGAGCGGCAGAGCTACATGACCCTGTGGGCCATCAGCAAGTCGCCCCTGTTCACCGGTGACGACCTCACCCGACTGGACGGCTACGGCGTCTCCCTGCTGACCAACCGGGACGTCATCGCCGTCGACCAGAGCACTTCGCCCGTCGCACGCCCGGTCACCCCGCTGGGCGATCAGCAGGTCTGGGGAACCGGGAACTCCGACGGCACCTACACGGTCGCCCTGTTCAACCTCGGCGACGCGTCGGCCTCCGTCACCGCCGAGTGGGCTTCCTTCGGGTTCACCGGGGCCGCCTCGGTGCGCGACCTGTGGAACCACGAGGACCTCGGAACGCACAAGAACAGGATCACCGCGACGCTGCCCGCCCACGGCTCCCGGCTGTTCACCGTCAAGCCCGGTGGGACCCGGCTCGCGACCGCCCGCTACGAGGCCGAGTCCGCGGACAACACCCTGACCGGCAACGCCTCGGTCGCCGCCTGTGACTCCTGCTCCGGGGGCAAGAAGGTCGGCAACCTCTACCTCGACGGCAAGCTGCAGTTCAACGACGTCACGGTGAAGAAGGACGGCATCTACACGGTCGACGTCGCCTACGTCAGCGGCGATCCCCGCCAGGTCACCGTCTACTCCGGCAGCGGCCACGGCACCAGCCTCAAGTTCCCCTCCACGGGCGACTGGAACACGGTCGACACCGTCAGCGTCCAGCTGGCCCTGAAGTCGGGCTCCAACACCATCACGTTCGACAGCGGCTGGGACTACGCACCGGACATCGACGCGATCGACGTACCGAAGTCCGCCTGACCCGCCGTCGTATCCGTCGTCCCCGCATGCGCCGCGACCACACCGGGGACGACGACGCCGCGTTCGGCACCACCACGACCTCCTGGTACTACCTGGCGGGGCTGGACGTCGTGTCGCCGACCGCACGGGGCACCGTCGTCGCCTTCGGCGACTCCATCACGGACGGCTACCACTCCTCGACCGGCGCCTACACCCGGTGGCCCGACTTCCTCGGGCGCCGGCTGGGCGCCGGGCCCGGCCCGCAGAAGCTGAGCGTCGTCGACGCCGGTATCGGCGGCAACCGGGTCCTCACCGACGTACCGAACCTCTGGCAGGGGGTCAGCGCCCTGAAGCGCTTCGGGCACGACGCCCTCGGCCTCGCGGGCGTGAAGGACGTGATCCTCTTCGAGGGGATCAACGACATAGGCAACGACGCCGGGCCCGAGGGCCGGACCCTGACCGCGCAGGACCTCGCCGACGGCTACCGCACCCTGATCGCCGAGGCCCACGCGGCTCACGTCGACGTCATCGGCGCGCCCCTGATGCCCGTCCAGGGCAACGGCTACTACTCGCCCGCCGCCGAAGCCATCCGCCGGGACGTCACCGGTGGATCCGCACCAGCGGCGCCTTCGACGGCGTGATCGACTTCGACCGCACCATGCACGACCCCGCCCACCCGGCCGCCCTCGACCCGGCGTACGACTCGGGCGACCACATCCACCCCAACGACGCCGGGATGAAGGCGATGGCCGACGCGATCGACCTGCGGCTGCTGCGTACGTGAGGTTCCGGGGCGGGCCGGCCGGCTCGGGGCGACCGCGTTCCGGCCGGTCCGCGCCGGCCTCCGTCGGCTTTCCGCACGTCAGTTGGGGTTGTCCGCGTCGGTCAAGGTCTCCCCAGGCGACGAAGAGGTTGTCGGTGCCGGCCGGGCGGTTCCGCTCGGTCAGTGTCCGGGCGCCCCTGGATCCGGCTCGTCTCGGCGACGTGGGAGATGGCGGAGATGCCGTATCCCGTGTGCACGAAGTCGCGGCAGGTCTCCTGGGTGAGGCCGGTCACGAAGGTGGACTGGCCCTGCCAGTAGGAGAAGATCTTGTCCCGGGTGTTCAGGCTCTGGCTCGGTACGGTCCTCGGCAGGTCGCCGTCGGAGGAGAGGTAGACGTAGACGGCGGTGCGGGTGCGGAAATGCGGACTGTGCGCACCGAGATGCTCAACACGCGGCGCCGAACGGTCCACCCGGCTCGCGAAGTGCCGAACTTGTCCAGACACCTTTTCTCCACGAGCGGATCGATCGATGTTCGCCCGGACGGCACCGACGACCCCCTAAGGTCTGGCTGTCATGTACGCGTCCCGGCCGTCGCTCGCCCTCGCTCACCGCCACTCACCACCACTCTGCGGTCGGGAACCACCCCACTTCCACCAGGAGCGCACATGCTCTCGCGCCGTACGGCTACCGCCCTCACCTCCGCAGCGGCAACCCTGCTGCTCGGCCTCAACGGCTACGCGGCCCCCGCCGCGAGCGCGGGCACCGGCACCGGCACCGGCACCGGCACCGGCACCGATCTCACCGTCTTCGCCTGGAACGTCGATCTCGGCACCCCGATCGTCGACAGCACCCAGAACGAGAAGGCGGCCCAGCGCACCCCCACCATCGAGTCCGTCATCCGCAAGCACAGCGCGGACGTCGTGGTCCTGGACGAGGACTTCAACAACACCTCGACCGCCGACATCACCAGCAAGCTCGCCGACCTCTACCCGTACCGCACCCCGGTCGTCGGCCAGACCTGCTCCGGGGGCGCCTGGACCGGCATCAGCGGCGACTGTTCCAACTCGTGGTTCGTCATCAACGGCGGCACCATGATCCTCTCCAAGTATCCGATCACGGCCCAGTACGCCCACGTCTTCAGCAACTCCACCTACGGCACCTGGGACTACCACGCCAACAAGGGCGCGGCGCTGGTGCAGATCGACAAGGACGGCGTGCACAGCTGGGTCGTCGGCACCCATCTGCAGGCCGACGAGTCCGACACGTCCACGGACACCACGCAGTCCACCCGGCTCGCCCAGCTCGGGGAGATCCGCACCTGGGTGGACGGCATCGTCGGCTCGAACGGTCCGGTGCTGATCGGCGGAGACCTCAACGTCGAGTACTACGGCGGCCGGTCACGCGGCGACCTCGCCCACGCCCAGAGCGCGGTGAACGGCGTGCTCGGCAGCCCGGCCGACGACCCCGGCCAGACCCTGCGGACCATGGACTGCCCGGTGTCCGCGTGGTGCCAGTACATGTCCGGCGTCGAGACCTTCCCGAAGGACTACCGCGACGACCTCGACTACCTCGGCCACCTGAACGCGCCGGGCCGTCCCGTGCCGGCCGCGATGTCGGCCGTCAAGGTCGACTTCGACCCCCAGTCCGGGTGGACCACCGGCCAGATCGACACCAACGCTCCCAGCGACCACTACCCGGTCGAGGCGACGTTCCAGCTCAACTGATCGGGCCGTCGGCCTGACAGAACGTCAACTAACGTGCTGCGGGCGGAAGTCGAGCGCCTCCGCCCGTGAGCCGACTCTTACCCGAATCCCATAGTAATGTTCACGTAAAGCGATACGATCTTGGCATGGGCATTCTGATACCAGGATTCGCAGAGACAGTTGTCGGCGTGGTGACCTTCGCCGTGGTCTTCGCCTGCATGGCCAGGGTTCTCCTCCCGCGTATCAACAACGTCCTCGACGAACGGAGGGACGCCACCGAGGGCCAGGTGGAACGTGCCGAACAGTTGAGCAGGGAAGCCGGTGAAGTCCTGGCCAGGTATCGCGAGGAGATCGCCGCGGCCCGGCACGAGGCGGCCCGCCTGCGGCAGGAGGCTTTGGAGCAGGGCACGGAACTGATCGCCGGGATTCGCGCCGAGGGTCTCCGGGAGCGCGAGGCGATGGTGGTGGAGGCACAGGCACGGCTCGCGGCCGATCGGGCGATCGCGGAGACGGAACTGCGGGGAGACATCGTCTCGTTGGCCACGGAACTCGCCGGCCGGCTGGTCGGCGAACCCCTCGAAGGCGTCGCCGACAGCGAGGTCGTGGACCGCTTCTTCGCAGACCTCGATGCCCGGAGTGCGGCAGGCTCGCACTAGGGCCCGCGCGGGGCGAGTACGTACGCGGCACCGCCGTCGGCCGCACCGGAATCCATGCCCGCTGCCGGGCCGCCTGTCCGAACCCGGCCCGTCGGTCCGGTTGAGCCCCCGCGGCGTGCGTCGTCATGGCTTTCCCCCTGCCGGCAGGACAACGCAAGGTGAGGGCGGCCCGCCCAGGCGTCGCCTCCCGGCTTCGGCGCTCCTAAGGTGGAAGTCGCGGAGGTGACCGCGAGAACCAGGGACGCGGAGCGCCACGACGGGCCCGAGGCGCTTGCCGACGAGAACGCACGGCGGGTGCGCACCGCGTCACCGGGGCCTGTAGGCCCTCGGCCCGCCCTCCGACGAGGCGCGCGGCATGGCGGCGACCGGCCGCATCCGAGATGCGATCGTGAGGTGGAGCGATGAGCACGCACACGGACACGCACACGGACACGCAGACGGACACGCGCACGGAGACGGACTTCGACGTCGTGGTGCTGGGAGCGGGCCCCGGCGGCTACGTGGCGGCCATCCGCTGCGCACAGCTGGGACTGCGCACGGCCATCGTCGAGGCCCGGTTCTGGGGCGGTGTCTGCCTGAACATCGGGTGCATCCCGGCGAAGTCCCTGCTGCGCAACGCCGAGGTCGCCCAGTTGTTCCTGCACGACGCGGAGAAGTTCGGGGTGAAGATCAGCGGGGACGTCACCCTGGACTACCGGGCCGCCTACGAGCGGAGCCGGGCGGTGGCCGACGGACGCTCGAAGGGCGTCTCGTACCTCATGCGCAAGAACGAGATCACCCAGTTCGACGGCCAGGGCACCTTCCTCGATCCGCACACGCTGCACGTACGGAGGAGCCACGGGGAGGTCACGCTCTCCTTCCGCTCCTGCGTCATCGCGACCGGTGCGACCGTGAAACTGCTGCCCGGGACGACACTGGGCCGGCGCGTGGTCACCTACGAGGAGCAGATCCTCGCCGACAGCCTTCCGGGCAGCCTGATCATCGCCGGGGCCGGGGCCATCGGCGTCGAGTTCGCCTACCTGCTGCGGTCCTACGGCGTGGAGGTCACGCTGGTCGAGTTCCTCGACCGGATCGCGCCCCTGGAGGACGAGGAGGTCTCGGCCGAGCTCACCAAGCGCTTCAAGCGGCAGGGCATCCGCGTGCTGACCTCGGCGCGCGTGCGCTCCGTCGAGGAGACCGGGGACAGCGTCCGCGTTGTCGTCGAGCAGGGGGGCGGACAGCAGGTCCTGGAGGCGGAGAAGGTGCTGCAGGCGACGGGCTTCCAGCCACGGACCGGCGGCTACGGGCTGGCCAGTACCGGCGTCCGGCTCACCGAACGGGGCGCCATCGACGTGGACGGGCACTGCCGCACCAGCCGGCCGCACATCTACGCGATCGGCGACGTCACGGCCAAGCTGATGCTGGCCCACGCCGCCGAGGCGATGGGCGTCGTCGCGGCCGAGAGCATCGCCGGGGTGGAGACGATGGAGCTGGACTACCGCATGATCGCGCGCGCCACGTTCTGCCGGCCTCAGATCGCGAGCTTCGGCTGGACCGAGGCCGAGGCCCGCGCCCAGGGCTTCGACGTCCGCGTGGCGAAGTTCCCCTTCACGGCCAACGCCAAGGCCCACGGCCTCGGTGACACCGTCGGGTTCGTGAAGCTCGTCGGCGACGGCCGCCACGGCGAACTGCTGGGCGCCCACCTGATCGGTCCGGACGTCACCGAGCTGCTGCCGGAGCTGACGCTGGCGCAGCAGTGGGACCTGACGGTGAACGAGCTGAGCAGGAACGTGCACGCGCATCCGACGCTCAGCGAGGCGGTGCAGGACGCGCTGCACGGCCTCGCCGGCCACATGATCAATCTCTGACGCGCGCCGAGGCACCGGGGCGGGTGTAGGCCTGTCCCGGCACGAGCGACCCGTGCTCGCCCGTGCAGACGACGACGGCCTCCACCGGTGCGCCGCAGTCGCGGTGACGCACCTCCAGGGGCGGTCCCTCGGGGTCCGCGGTGTACCGGTCGCCCCACTGTTTGAGCGCGATCATCACGGGCCACAGGTCCCAGCCCTTGCGGGTGAGCCGGTACTCGTGGCGCGTGCGGTGGCCCGGCTCGCGGTACGGGACGGTCTCCAGGACCTCGGCGGCGACGAGTTTGCGCAGCCGGTCCGCCAGCACCGCCTCGGACAGGCCCACGTGCCCGCGGAAGTCGTCGAAGCGGCGCACGCCGTTCATGGCGTCCCGCAACACCAGCAGCGACCACTTCTCGCCGATGAGCTCGAGGGTGCGCTGCACCGTGCAGTTCTCGGTGCTGGTCTCCAGCCACGTCATGCGGCCATCGTAGGCTGGCTTCGGCATTGACAGCCAGAGGCGCGCCGGGCTAGCTTCAATTTCAGAAGCCAGTGAAGGGAAGAGAAGCCGATGACGAGGTCACGCACGGTCGAGTGGCAGGATCCGGGCATCTCCGCGGCCGCCGTCGGCCAGGAGAGCGGTCTGGACTTCCTGCGGAGCGTGCTGAGCGGGCGCCTGCCCGCCGCGCCGATCGCCGCGACCCTCGGCTTCACCCTGGAGCAGGTCGAGTTCGGCCGCGCGGTCTTCGTCCTGGAGCCGGGAGAGCAGCACTACAACCCCATCGGCAGCGTCCACGGCGGCGTCTACGCCACCCTCCTCGACTCGGCCGCGGGCTGCGCCGTGCAGTCCGTGCTGCCGGCGGGGACGGGGTACACCTCGCTCGACCTGAGCGTGAAGTTCCTGCGCCCGGTCACCGTCGACACCGGCAAGGTCCGTGCCGTCGGCAGCGTCCTCAGCCAGGGCCGCCGCACCGCCCTGGCCGAGGCGCACCTGCTCGACTCCGAGGAGCGCCTGCTCGCCCACGCCACCAGCAGCTGCATGCTCTTCCCGGTTCCGGCGAGCCAGTAGTGCTTCGTTAGGTTCTGTTTCTGCTGGTCGGCAGGGGGCGGCCACGAAACCGCGGTGCGCGGCCCGGTCCGGCGCGGTGCTCGGTGCGGGCTTCGCGAGGAGTCGGGACGGCTAGGGTTCTACGGTGCCGACGTACAGCATTGGCCAGGCCGCGCGCCTGTTGCGAGTGAGTCCGGAGACCGCGCGCCGGTGGGCGGACGCGGGCCGGCTGCCGATGGGGCGGGACGGCTCGGGGAACCGGGTGATCGACGGTGCGGGACTGGCGCGGTTCGTGCGCGAGCGGGCCGTCGAGGGTGAGCGGGGCGGGGCGGCCGGGCCGCCGACCTCCGTGCGCAACGCCCTCACCGGAATCGTCACGGACCTGACGATGGACGAGGTCGTGGCCCGGGTGGAGGTCCAGGCCGGTCCGCACCGGGTCGTGTCCCTGGTGACCCGGGAGGCGGTGGACGCACTCGCCCTGGCGGTCGGGGTCACGGTCATCGCGCGGGTGAAGTCGACGAGCGTGGACGTCGAGCGGCCGTGACCGCCTGGGGGCCGTCGGCGCCGCTCGGGCCGCTCGGATCGGTCCGGCACAGCACGGCCGCCCACAGGTCGAGGCGGTCCCGCAGGCGGGACAGGTCGCGGCCGGTGAAGTGCTCGATCCGCTGGATCCGGTAGTGCACCGTGTTGACGTGCAGATGCAGTGCCTCGGCCGTGCGGGCCCAGGAGCCGTCGTGGGCGAGGAAGACCTCCAGGGTGTTCAGCAGCGCGGCGTGGGAGGCGTTCGCCGTGTCGAACAGCGGCCCGAGGACGGTGCGGCTGAAGACGGTGCGGACCTCGGCCGGGATGCCGGTGAGCAGCGTGTCCAGAGTGGTCAGGTGCGCGGCGTCCGTCAGGGACGAGGTGTCCGGCCAGGTGTCCCGTGCGGAGGTCAGGGCGTAGCGGGCCTCGGCCAGGGCTCCGGGGAGCCCGTTCGTCCCGGTGGCCGGTGAGGCGAGTCCGGCGTGCAGCAGGACGTCCGGCCGGCAGGCGGCCACCAGGGGCCAGGTCTGCGCCAGCGCGGCGGCGGCGCCCTCGGGGACCACCGCGAACGCGGTTCCGTCGGGCAGGCGCCCCACGGCGGAGAACGCCGGGGTGGTGTGCGCGACCGCTTCCGTCAGCGCTCCCACGGCCAGGCCGTCATGCCGTGCGCCGGTGTCCGCCACGGCCACGCGGTACGGCCCCTCGGCCGGCAGACCGCAGGCCCGCACCGCGGTGGCCAGGTCACCGGCATCGGGGGCGGTGAGCAGTCTGCCGAGTTCGCCCGCCGTCCGGTGGGCGGCCGCCCGGCGGCGGGTCAGTGCCTCCTGGCAGCGGCCGAGGACCGTGGTGATCTCGTGCAGCAGGCGCGGCGGGGCGGCAGCGGCGTCCGGCAGGTGCAGCCACCAGCGTTCGTAGGGGGTGACCGCGTCGGCCTCCACGGCCACGGTCGCGCCGCTGTCACCCCCGGTCAGGGCCGCGGCCTCGCGTGCCGTGAGCGGGTCGGCGCCCGGCGTGGCCGCGACGGTCCGGCCGGCGGGGGTCAGGACGTAGGCGCGGGCCGCGTCGAGGTGCGCGAACGCCGCGGCGAGGACCGGGGCCGGGTCGGCGTCCTGCGCGACGAGCCGGTTCAGCCGGCCGCGCACGTGCTCGGGCAGCGCGTGGTGGCGGCTGAGGTCGCCCCACTGCCGCAGGTACACGGTGTCCGTGATGGCGCGGAACATCACGTGGGCGGGCACGCCGGCGACCGGGACCGCGTGCCGTACGCACGCCTCGACCAGGTCCTCGGGCACCGATCCGTGGGTCTCCTCACCGGCGAGCAGTGCGGCGGCGCCCGCGTGCCTCAGCCCGGCGACGAAGCGTTCGGCCTTGTCCCGGCCCCCGTCCGCGCTCCACCAGACGAGTCCGCTGAGCACGACCTCGCCGGGCCGGACGAAGCGGGCGGGGTCCTCCAAGTCGGTGACGGTCACACCACTGATCTCGCGCCTGAGCAGCGCGTCCTCGGCCCAGAGCAGACGCAGGCCGAGGGACTCGTCCTGAAGAAGATGTTCGACGTGCATGGGTTCAGGCTCCTCTTACGGCTGCCGGGTCACGGTGCCTGACACCCGGCATCTCACATTCACCAGGTGCCTGCGAGTGATCGCATCGTAAGTGCCAGAGCAGAGGAGCGGTATGCCTCTTGGTTGATTCACCAAGTACCGGCGTCGGCCGGCCGTTGTTTCCGTGCTGTGAACCAGTCGTCCTGGCCGGTTCTCGTTGCTTCACTGACGGTCATGGACCTGAAAACGGTGGTGGAGATCCGGGACGCACGGGACCCGGCGCCCTGGCGGCCGGGCGACGGCTGGCTCGGCGGCGGCACGTATCTGTTCTCGGAGCCACAGCCGCATCTGCGCCGCCTGGTGGACCTGAGCCGTACGGGCTGGACCCCTGTGCAGCGGCACCCGGACGGCTCGCTGGAGATCGCGGCCACCTGCACCATCGCCGAGCTGTCCGCGTTCGCGAAGGAGCTGGCGGCCGAGGCGGCGCCGCTGTTCGAGCAGTGCTGCCGGGCGTTCCTCGCCTCGTTCAAGATCTGGAACATGGCCACGGTCGGCGGGAATCTGGGCAACGGTCTGCCGGCCGGCCCCATGATCTCCCTCACGGCCGGTCTCGACGGGGAGTGCCTGCTGATCGCCCAGAACGGCGCCCGGCGCCGGGTCCGGGTCGTCGACTTCATCACCGGGGCGGGCCGCAAGGTCCTGGCCGACGGCGAGTTGATCCGGTCGGTGTACCTTCCGGCCCGCGCTCTGAACTGCCGTACGGCGTTCCGGCAGGCCTCGCTGTACGGCCTCGGCCGGTCCGGTGTGCTGGTCATCGGGACCCTGGACCCGTTGGACGGCTCCCTCGCCCTCACCATCACCGCCTCGACGGTCCGGCCGTTCCGGCTCTGGTTCCCCCTGCCGCCCACCGCCGAGGCGCTGCGGTCGGCGATCGGGGCGGCCGTCGCCGACGACGAGTGGTTCGACGACATCCACGGGCTGCCCGAATGGCGGCGGCACATGACGTTCCGTTACGCGGAGGAGATCCGCCGGGAGCTGGCTCAGCAGGAGGCACGATGAGGGTCGAGGTCAACGGACGGTCCCACGAGGAGGAGCCCCGCTCCGGCCAGTGTCTGCGCACCTACCTGCGCGAACGCGGCTGGTTCGGCGTGAAGAAGGGCTGTGACCAGGGCGACTGCGGCGCCTGCACCGTCCACGTCGACGGCAGGCCGGTCCACAGCTGCATCTACCCGGCCTTCCGCGCCGACGGCCACCGCGTCACCACGGTCGAGGGCCTGGCCTCGCCGGAGGGCGACCTCCATCCCGTCCAGCAGAAGTTCCTCGACGCACAGGGCTTCCAGTGCGGCTTCTGCACGGCCGGGTTCCTGATGACCACGGCCGCCCTGGACGAGGACAAGCTGGGCGACCTGCCCCGCGCGTTCAAGGGCAACCTGTGCCGGTGCACCGGCTACCGGGCCATCGAGGACGCCGTACGCGGGGTGAAGAACACCGAGGAGCCGGCGCCCGGCGAGTCCGTGGGCCGCAGCCTGCCCGCCCCGGCCGGACCGCAGGTGGTCACCGGCACCGCCCGCTACACCTTCGACGTCGAGGTGGAGGGCATGCTGCACATGAAGCTGCTGCGCTCCCCGCACCCCCATGCCCGGATCGTCGCGATCGACACCTCCGCCGCCCTGCGCGTGCCCGGCGTCCACGCCGTGTTCACCCACCACGACGCTCCGGAGCGGCACTTCTCCACGGCCCGCCACGAGCATCCCGAGGAGGACCCGGACGACACCCGCGTCCTGGACGACACGGTCCGCCACATCGGCCAGCGCGTCGCTGCCGTCGTCGCCGACAGTGAGGGCGCCGCCGAGGAGGGCTGCCGGCGGATCGAGGTGACGTACGAGGTGCTGCCCGCCGTCCTCGACCCCGAGGAGGCCATGCGGCCGGGCGCGCCCGTCGTCCACGACAAGGACGCGAAGACCCACCGGATCTCCCGCCCCGAGAACAACGTGGTCGGTGAGGCGCACGGCGAGATCGGCGACATCGAGGCCGGCTTCGCCGAGGCCGACGCCGTCTACGAGGACACGTACCGCACCCAGCGGGGGCAGCACGCCAGCCTGGAGACGCACGGAGCCGTCGCCTGGTTCGACGAGGACGGCCGGCTCACCGTGCGCACCAGCTCCCAGACGCCGTTCCTCACCCGTCGCGCCCTGTGCGCGCTGTACGACCTGCCGCTGGAGCAGGTGCGGGTGGTGGCGGGCCGGGTCGGCGGCGGGTTCGGCGGCAAGCAGGAGATGCTCGTCGAGGACATCGTCGCCCTCGCCGTGCTGAAGCTGCGCCGCCCGGTGAAGCTGGAGTACACGCGCGCCGAGCAGTTCTACGGCGCCACCACCCGGCACCCGTTCACCATCCATGTGAAGGCGGGCGCCCGCCGCGACGGCGTCCTCACCGCGCTCCAGCTGCGGGTCGTCGCCAACACGGGCGCGTACGGCAATCACGGACCGGCTGTGATGTTCCACAGCGTCGGCGAGTCCATGGCGATCTACCGCGCCCCGAACAAGAAGGTCGACGCCTACTCGGTGTACACGCACACCGTCCCGGCGGGCGCCTTCCGCGGCTACGGCCTGGGCCAGGTGATGTTCGCCGTCGAGTCCGCCTTCGACGAACTGGCCCGGCAACTGGACCTGGACCCGCTGGAGTTCAAGGCCCGCAACGTCATCGGCGCCGACGAGCCGATGGTCACCCCGGGCGGTCACGAGGAGGACCTGCACATCGCGAGCTACGGCCTCGACCAGTGCATCGGCATCGTCCGCCGGGCCCAGGCGGAGACCGGTGCCGGCCTGCCCGCCCCGGATGGCTGGCTGGTCGGGGAGGGAGCCGCCCTCGCGATGATCGCCACCGGCCCGCCGGGTGGCCACATCGCCGACGCCAAGGCCACCCTGCTGCCCGACGGCACCTACGATCTGGCCGTCGGCACCGCGGAGTTCGGCAACGGCACCACCACCGTGCACCGCCAGATCGCCGCCGGTGAACTCGCCACCACCGTCGACCGGATCACCATCCGCCAGTCCGACACCGACGTCGTGCGCCACGACACCGGCGCCTTCGCCTCCACCGGCACCGTCGTCGCGGGCAAGGCCACCCTGCGCGCCTCCCGCGCCCTCGCCGACCTGCTCCTCGACTTCGCCGCCGCCCACTTGCGCGTCCCGCGCGCGGACTGCCGGCTCGCCGAGGAGGCCGTGCTGCATCCCGGTGGGCGCCTGACGCTCAAGGACCTGTACGCGGCCGCCCGTGCGGTCGGAGTGGAGGCCACCGCGGACGGCACCTTCGGCGGCACCCCGCGCTCGGTCGCCTTCAACGCCCAGTGGTTCAAGGTGGCGGTCGATCCGGGCACAGGCGAGATCCGCATCCTGCGCAGCGTGCACGCCGCCGACGCGGGCAAGGTGATGAACCCGATGCAGTGCCGTGGCCAGGTCGAGGGCGGGGTCGCCCAGGCCCTCGGCTCCACGCTCTTCGAGAACGTCCGCATCGACGCGCGCGGTGAGGTCGAGACGGCCGCCTTCCGCCGCTACCGGCTCCCGCAGTACGCCGACGTCCCCCGCACCGAGGTCCACTTCATGGAGACCGCGGACGCCATCGGCCCCCTGGGCGCCAAGTCGATGAGCGAGAGCCCCTTCAACCCGGTCGCCCCCGCCTTCGCCAACGCCCTGCGCGACGCGACCGGCATCCGCTTCACCGAACTGCCCTTCACGCGCGACCGGGTCTGGCTGGCGCTGCACGAAGCGGGCGTCACCGATCGCAGTGCCGGCGGCTCCGCGTGCTGAGGCGAACGGGGGACGCTCGCGGCAGGCCCAGGACGTGCGCCGCCGGCCGGTGATCACGGCGCGTACGCTCCTGCGCATGGTCGAGCATCGGATGGTGGACACGGGCGGCGTTCGGCTGCACATCGCCGAGCAGGGCACGGGCCCGCTCGTCGTCCTCCTGCACGGTTTCCCCGAGTCATGGCACTCCTGGCAGCGCCAGTTCGGCCCGCTGGCCGAGGCGGGCTTCCGGGTGGTCGCCCCCGACCAGCGGGGGTACGGACGCAGCGACCATCCCGAAGCCGTCGACGCGTACACCATCTTCCACCTGGTCGGCGATGTCGTCGGACTGATCCGGGCCCTGGGCGAGGAGAGGGCGTACGTCGTCGGGCACGACTGGGGCGCGCCGGTCGCCTGGCACACCGCCCTGCTGCGTCCGGACCTGGTGCTCGGGGTGGCCGGTCTGAGCGTGCCGCCCCCGTTCCGGGGTGCACAGCCGCCGCTGATCGCCATGCAGGAGCGGTTCGGCGGCCGCTTCTACTGGAACTACTTCAACCGCCCCGGTGTCGCCGACGCCGAGTTCGCGCGGGACACCCGCACCGCACTGCGCAAGTTCTTCTACTGGGCTTCCGGTGACGCTCCCGACGCCGGCGAGGACAGGCAGCCCCTGGTCGACCCCGAGCGCGGCTGGGTCTCGGCGATGCCGGATCCCGGGGTGCTGCCGGAGTGGTTCGGCGAGGACGACCTGGACGCGCTCACCGAGAGCTTCTCCCAGGGTTTCACCGGGGCTCTCAACTGGTACCGCAACCTCGACCGCAACTGGGAACTGACCGCGCCGTGGCACGGCGCCGTCGTCACCTCGCCCGCGCTCTACATCTACGGCGACCGCGACCTGGTCCCGGCCTTCCCCGGCACACCCGAACTCATCGAGAAGCTGCCCGCCCTGATGCCGGGCCTGCGGCGCGCACCTCTCAAGCTGCCGGGCTGCGGGCACTGGACCCAGCAGGAGCGCCCGGACGAGGTGAACGCGGCGCTCATCGAGTTCTTCCGGACCTGTCCCTGAAGCGGCCCCGGTCCGTGAGGCGGCCCCGGTCCGTGAGGCGGCCCCGGTCCGTGAGGCGGCCCCGGTCCGTGAGGCGGCCCCGGTTCCTGAGGCAGCGCCGAAAGCCCATTGTCGCCACCTCCAACATCACATGCCGCACTCACCAAGCGATTTGTGGTTTCTGCTGAGCATCTGCCAGGAGATTGTCGAAGAACCGCCGCAGATGCAGGATGGTCATGACGGTGAGGGGCCGACGGGCGTCCCTCGCCCTGTTCCTGCTCACGAGGCGAGGCGAGCCCATGACCACACGCACCCGGGACGGCAGCGCCGGCGACGTCGACTACGGTGCCGTCGGCTCCGGCTACTCCTCCTACCGCCGGCCGGACGAACGGATCGCCCGGTTCGTCGCCGAGGCGCTGGGCGACGCCCCGAGCGTGCTCAACGTCGGCGCGGGCTCCGGGTCGTACGAGAGCGCGGCGGGTGCGGTGACGGCGGTCGAGCCCTCGGAGTCGATGCGCGCCCGGCGGCCGGCGCGGCTCGCCCGCGCGATCGACGCCGTGGCCGAGGATCTGCCCTTCGACGACGGCGAGTTCGACGCCGCGATGACGCTGTTCAGCGTGCACCAGTGGTCCGACGTCCGGGCCGGGCTGCGCGAGATGCGGCGCGTGACCCGGGGGCCCGTGGTCATCCTGACCTGCGATCCCGCCCTCGTACGGGACTTCTGGCTGTACCGGTACGCGCCCGAGGCACTGGACATCGAGTCCCGCCGCTACCCGCCCGTCGAGGCGCTGGCCGCGGCCCTGGGCGGCAGCTGCACCGTCCGGACCGTGCCCATCCCCCAGGACTGCACGGACGGGTTCAACGAGGCGTACTACGGCCGCCCCGAGATGCTGCTCGACCCGGCCGCCCGCCAGGCGTGTTCGGCCTGGAGCTTCGTCGACGACCAGGTCCGCGAGCGCTTCGACCGGACCCTGCGTCACGACCTGCGGACCGGGTCCTGGGACGCGGAGTTCGGCCACCTGCGCGCACAGCCGACGTACGAGGGCTCGCTGGTGATCGTGCGCGCCACCCCATGAGTGAGCCCGCAGAAGCAGCAGAAGAAGGGGAACGCACGATGGCGGCACCCGACCGCATGGACGAGCGGCTGAGGTCCTTGGGGCTGGCGGAGGCACAGCGGACGGCCCAGGCCCTGTTCGCCGAAGCCGTCGCGCACGGCCTGCTCGCACCGGGCGGCACCGACCGCGAGGCCGGCGACCGGATCGGGGACCTGGCACGGCGGGTGTTCGCCGCGGCTCCGCGGCGCCCCGGGCGGATCGTCCGCTCCGGGCCCCACACGCTGCTCCCGTGCGGACAGGAGCCACCGGACCGCGTGATCGGCGGAAACGACCTCGTGGTCGCCGACTTCGGCCCGCTGCTCGCCGGGTACGAGACGGACTTCGCCCGCACCCTCGCGCTCGGCGACGACCCGGACAAGCACCGTCTCGTCGCGGACCTGCCGAAGCTGTGCGCCGCCGCCCGCGAGGCGTTCCACGCCGACCCCGGCCTCACGGGCGGCCGACTGCACGCCGAGACCCAGGCCCTCGCCGCGAAGGCGGGCTGGACGCTGGGCGGCCGGCACGTCGGCCGGCTGGCCGGTGCGGCACCGGCCGCCGACCCGTCCGGCGCCCGGGCGGATTCGTTCCTCTGCCCGGACAACGACCAGCCGCTGCGGCGCACCGTGCGAGGAGGGTGGCGGGCCCACTGGATCCTGGAGGTCCACCTGGTCGACGAGCACCGGGGCTTCGCCGGTTCGCACAAGGAGCTGCTGAACCCGGCGTGAGGCCCGGTGGCATCCGCACCCCGGTGCCGTGAGATCCAGGCGCGCGGCCCGATGACACCCCTGTGCTACGTAGCGGCCCCCGACCTCGACGCGCGCTACCGCACCCCGGACGGCTGGGTCCGCACCGGCGACCGCTGCCGCCTGGACGCACAGGGTCGGCTCCATGTGCTCGGGCGCCTCAGGCAGATCGTCGTGCGCGGCGGCTACAACATCAGCCCCGCCGAGGTGGAACAGGCGCTCACCGCCCGGCGTCGCGGGCCGTTAGGGTCAACTCAGGCACCGCAGGTACCAGTTGCAACGGGAGGACTCTCATGGCTGCCGCCGACGACACCCATGGAAAGCTGATCGCCCTGCTCGACGAGCACGGGGCCGCCTACCGGGTGATCGAGCACGCCCCCGAGGGCGGCACCGAGGCCGTCAGTGCGCTTCGCGGCCACGAACCGGCGCAGGCGGCCAAGTGCATCGTCGTGATGGTGAAGATCGGCAAGAAGGAGAAGCGCTTCGCGCTGGTGGTCGTACCCGGGGACAAGCGGGTCGACCTCGCGGCCGTGAAGGCGCTGTACGGCGGCACCTACGCCTCGTTCGCCTCCCCCGACACCGCCGAGGAGCTGGCGGGCTCCGCGAGCGGCACCATTTTGCCCTTCTCCTTCGACGAGCGCCTGGAGCTGTTCGTGGACCCGGGCCTCCTCGTCCATCCCGAGTTCTACTTCAACGCGGCCCGGCTCGACCGCTCGATCGCCCTGGCCGTCGAGGACTACCGGAGCATCGCCGAGCCGCGTGTCGAGCGAGTGGCGTCCGGCTGACGGCGTCGGGGGCACGACGGTGCCGGCGGCTCAGCGGACGCCCGTCCTCGCGACGGTGTGCAGTTGCTCCAGGGCGTCCATCACCAGGGTGCGGCGATGCCAGCCCAGCCAGCTGCCCGCCGCCCGGCCCGTCTCCTCCGCGGCCTTCCGCTGGGCCTGGGTGAGGCCCTTCAGCGGGCGAGAGTGGTGGGTGGAGATCATGCCGGCCAGTCCGCCGCTCGCGGTCAGCAGCGGCACGCTGTGACAGGCGCGGCTGCCCGCCTCGAGGATCGCTCGCCGCGACTCCTCGTCGAAGACCGGCGCGGACTCCACGTCCGCGACGGTTACCTGGCTGCGGTGCACGGCGGCCTGGGCGCAGGCAGTGGTCGACTGGTCGACGAAGGCGAAGAAGTCCGTGAAACCGCGGTTCAGCCCCACGTGTCCGTCCATGCGCAGCAGCCCGCCCTCCGCGAGCTGGACGTCGCCCATGTCCGTGCCGGTGATGGTCAGCATCCGGTGGAGTGCGGCCTTGATCACAGCCCCCTGCTGACCGCGGCCGTGCGCGGTCAGGTCGAGGCCGTCGAGGCGGGGCGGTGCGTGCCGGGCTCGGCCGGGGAACCAGGAGGCGGCGCCGGGAGCGGGGGGCGCGCTGCGGACCACCGCGTCGGCCAGCGTGTGCAACTTGATGTTGCGGGACTGCGACACCTGCCGCAGCAGCGTGAACGCTTCCTCCGCCGACGCGAGGGAGTACCGCTTGCGCAGTACCGTCTGCGCCGCGGTGACCGTCCCCCGCGCGATGCGGCGGTTGCGCGCCCCGACCGTTTCCGGCTCGCCCGCGCCCCCGTCGGACGTGGCGCGGCCGTCGCTTACGGACGTCTGGACATCGTGGGCTTCCATGTGCACCTGCTCCTCACCCGGACACCCTCCACAGATCTTGCGGGCAGTCGTCCTCGCTCTCATGGCGCCCCTACCCAGGGCCCCTGTGCCCACACCGAACGTGATCCGCCCGACACGCTTACCTCTTATGTAGTCGCGCCCTGGGCGCCCCGGCGGCAGAATCATGGTCATCTAGAGCCGACCCGCCGGAAGGATGCCATGTCCGCCTACGTCATAGGCCACTTGAAGGAAGCCGCTCCGCACCCGGAGATCGCCGAGTACATCGCACGCGTCACCTCGACCTTCGAGCCGTACGGCGGGCGGTTCCTCGTGCACGCCGCGCAGCACGAGGTGAAGGAGGGCAGCTGGCCGGGGCACGTCGTCGTCATCGGCTTCCCCTCGGTCGCCCAGGCGCGGGCCTGGTGGGACTCGGACGTCTACCAGGAGCTCGCGCCCCTGCGTTCGCGTCACATCGAGGGCGACATCATCCTGGTGCCGGGAGTGAGCGAGGACTACGACGCGACGGCGACCGCGAAGGCGATGCAGGAGGCCCTCCAGGCGGACGCCGGGCACGACCGGACGCCGTAGCGCCGGGCGCGGTCACGGGCCGCCTTCCCTGGCATGGTCGCGCCCCGCTCCCGATGATCCCGGGGCGGGGCGCTGTCGTGCGGGGCGGGTTCACCGGACGGCGATGACGTTGGTGGCCTTCGCTCCGACGACCTCGAAGACGACCCGCTCACCCTCGCGGACGGTCTGCGTCTCCATGCCGGAGAACGGGCGCCTCTCGCCGTCCTCGTCGGCGATGATGCCCACGCCGTCCACCCTGTTGTAGAAGGCGATCCTTCCGAGAGGCATCGTCATTCCCTCCGTGGGTTGGTCATGCAGCCGCTGATCTCCCCCGGTGAGCAGAGCATCACGCAAAGTGTTCGGCGGACGGAAGGGCGTGTCAGCGCGTCGGCCAGGGT
The DNA here is from genome assembly GCF_040682635.1 of Streptomyces sp. NPDC051133. NCBI lineage: Bacteria > Bacillati > Actinomycetota > Actinomycetes > Kitasatosporales > Streptomycetaceae > Streptomyces > Streptomyces sp. NPDC051133. Next base: position 2,919 of record NZ_JBFBBK010000046.1, on the reverse strand, counting down.
TTGACCGGATTTGACTTCCTCCCCGCCCTGAAGGACGGGGATTCCCCTCGTTAGGGGTTTCGGCCGGTTGCCCGGCTTACGGGTTCCTGCTTCACGGACTGGCTGGCGCCGAGGTCTCCACAGGCTGAGGCGGTCTGCCCGGCCGCCTTGATGTTCTTCGCCGCGTTCAGGTCCGCGTGATCGGTGTTGCCGCATCCGGGGTTCTTGCACACGAAGACCGATTGGCTCTCTCGGTTTCCTTCGGCGACGAACCCGCAGGCGTGGCAGCGCTGCGACGTGTACGCGGGGTTGACCTTCACCACACGCGTGCCCGTGTACCGGGCCGTACTGGTGAGGGCGAGTTCTAGCCGGTGCCATCCCTTGTCGAGGATCGACCGGTTCAGGCCCCGTTTCTGCGCGACGTTCCGGCCGGGCTCGGTAAGAGTGCCGGCGGAAGACGCGGACATGTTCTTGGTCTTGAGGTCTTCGAGGACGACCAGGGCGTTCTTACTCACCAGGTGCGCGGCGGTCTGGGCACAGAAGTCTGCACGCCGGTCCGTGGCCCGGCGCGTGATCCGGGTCATGGCATCACGGGTCTTGCGCTGGTTGGCGCTCCCCTTCTGCTGCCGTGACAGCTTCTGCTGCAAGCGCCGGTAGCGGGCGGCCTCGCCGGGGCGGATGAACTCGCGGTCGAAGAACTCGCCGTCGGAGGTGACGGCCGCGGCCTTCACGCCCCGGTCGATACCGACCGCTGTGGACGGCGTGGCGTGCTGCTCGGGCGTGGCGGCCTGGTCGTCCACCAGGAACGACACCAACCACCGGCCCTTCTTGCGGGACACGGTGGCCGATCGGATCTCACCACCGAGCGGGCGGGACCAGCGGAAGCGGACCCAGCCCAGCTTCGGGAGTTTCACCCGCCCCCACTTGCGGCCCAGACGCTCCACCTCGATTTGCTTGGCGTCGGGGAACCGGAACGACGGAGACCAACGCGCCTTGGACCGCCACCGCACCTTGGATGTGCCATGCTCCCGGCACGCCCGGTCCAGGTCCTTGAGCGTCTGCTGAAGGATGTGTGACGGGGCGGCCTTCAACCACTCGTGCTCGCGCTTGGCGTCGGCCAGCTCGGCGCACTGCGGGGCATAGTTTATCCACCCACCACGCCGCCGGTACTGCCTGCGCTGATCGAGGCCGGTGTTCCACACGGACCGGCAGATGTTCCCGAACTCCTGGCATTGTTCGGCCTGCATATCGTTCAACTCCAGCCGATACCTGCGGCCTGACAACACGGGCACACCCCCTTCCGACCTTGCGGTGAACCTAGCGCACGCCACTGACAGCCAAGCGAACTCCGCCGGTGCGCGGCTCCGGCCCGAGGATGAGTTAACCCCACCCTGAAGGACGGGGCTTGCGCTCAAGAGATCCGGTCAGTGGGGTTTCCGGCGGCGGGAAGCGTCCACGGGACCGGCCCGCCCGGCCGTCCGGGCGGCGCCGCCTCAGAACACCGCCCGCACCTCTCCCACCTCAAGTCCCCCGCCCAGCACCGGCGTACGGCCGATCCGGTCCACCACCGGCTCCGTCACGCCGAGCAGGCGCAGTGCCCGGGACAGGACCGGTCCGACTGCGCGGACGGCGCCGTCGTCGACTTTGAGGGCCAGGGCGCGGCCGTCGGGCAGGGCGAGGGCCTGGACCGCTTCGGCGCCCACCTTCGACAAGGCGCCCGGGATCTCCCGCATGAGCCAGGTGTCGTGCCGGCGGGTGCCGGCGACGTACTCGGGGTGGGCGCGCATGGCGTCGGCGACGCGGCGCTGGGGCGTGCCGGGCGCGGCGAGGACGAAGGCACGGTAGGCGCGGGCGAGTCCGGTCAGGCTGATCGCCATCAGCGGCGCGCCGCAGCCGTCGGTGCCGACGGCGGTCACCGGCTCTCCCGCGGTCTCCTCCACCACCGTGCGGATGAGCCGCTGCAGCGGATGGTCGGGGTCGAGGTAGGTCTCCAGCGGCCAGTCCCGGCGTGCGGCGGCGGCCAGCATCGCCGTGTGCTTGCCCGAGCAGTTCATCGCCACCCGGTCGCGCCGCCCGCCGGCCGCCAGGTAGGCCTCCTGCTCCTCCTGGTCCAGCGGGAGGGCGGGCGGGCACCGCAGGTGGTCCGGGCGCAGTCCGTGCTCGTCGAGCATCGCGCGCACGAGGTCGCGGTGGAAGGGCTCGCCGGAGTGGCTCGCCGCCGCCAGGGCCAGCCGTTGGCCCGCCAGGTCGAGACCGGCCCGCAGCATGCCGGCCGCCTGCATCGGCTTGTTGGAGGAGCGCGGGAAGACAGGTGACGTCACGTCACCGACGGCCAGCTCCACCGAACCGTCCGCGGCGAGCAGCACCACCCCGCCCCGGTGCCGCCCCTCGACGAATCCGGACCGGACCACCTCGGCGAGGACCGGGTTGACGGCGGTGGCGGCGGTTCGGGGCTCGGGCATCGGCGGTGACCTCACGGCGACGAGGGACGGGTTTCCCCGCCACGCTATCGGGAGCGGTTTCCGCAGGAACGCGCGGGGCTGCCGTCCCCGCGCCACCGCTCACATCATGTCCGGCCGCCCGAAGTCCGTTCCCGTGGAGTGGGATTCGGCGCGTGCGCCGCTGCCCCCATCAGGGGGCCTGACTCCATTCCCCCGCACCACACTTGCTCGGCATCGGCGTGACCTCACGTCACAGAGCGAGCGGACCCGCGTTCGTCTCCCTGAAGCCGCAGGCGTCGAGGGAGAAGGGCCGCAGGTGTTCCTCGGAGTCGACATGCACCCATGCGCACGCCACGGCGCGGGCGTTCTCGGCCGCGGCGACGACGAGCCCGGCGCCGCCGCCCCGGCCGAATCCCGAGGCGTGGAGGACGGCGAAATCAAACACTGGTCCTGAGGTACGCCTCCGGGTCGTCCAGCGAGGCGAGCCGGTGCCCGTGCC
>NZ_JBFBBK010000045.1:38609-68008 GCF_040682635.1 Streptomyces sp. NPDC051133 | reverse complement strand
CCCAGCGACTCCACCTCGGTGCCCCGGTCCCGCTGGAAGGCCAGGAAGGCGAAGGCGCCCGGCATCGACACCGCGAACAGCGCCACCAGGCCGGCCGCGGTCACCACCGCCGGCCCCCACGCCCTGCGCCGGACGTCGCCGATCAGCAGCAGCACCGGCCAGACCTTCAGCAGCGCCCCGAACGCGGTCAGCGCGCCCCGCACCCACGGATGCCGGGCCCCGGCCAGCAGTGCCGCCACGGCCACCGCGGTCACCATCACGTCGTAACGGGCGTACACCGTCGGGCCGAGCAGCGGCACGCCCGCCACCCAGACCCACGCCCCGCGCGGCGACCGGCCGGGACGCCCGCCCGCGTACAGCAGGAGGGCCAGGACCGCGAGGTCGGCGAGGAACGCCAGGGCGTAGAAGGCGTGCGCGTAGGACAGGAAGGGCAGGGCGCCGGGGGAGAGGATCGCGAGGGCCGCGGCGGGCGGGTACTGCCAGGTCACGTCGTCCAGCGGAAACGTTCCCTGCCGCAGCACCTCGAACCAGCCGCGGTAGGTCACCGACACGTCCAGTGTGACGTCCGGGCCCGGGAAGGCGCACACCCCGAGGACGAACAGCAGGAGCAGCACACGGGTGGCGCCCCAGACCGCGAGCAGCCGTGCCAGGGACCGCCGGCCGGCCTTGGTCTCCACGTGATCCCCTGTCGTTCGGTGCCCGCTGCGACGTCCGCGTCGCGGGACCATGATGTCCCGCCCGGCCGTGTGCTTCCACAGACTCGGCCGCGCCCGCGGCGGACGGCCGATTCGGTAGGGTCGGCGGCGATGCACAAGACCCTGATCGTCACCAACGACTTTCCGCCCCGGCCGGGCGGCATCCAGGCCTTCCTGCACAACATGGCCCTGCGCCTGGACCCCGGCCGGCTGGTCGTCTACGCCTCCACCTGGAAGCGCGGCCGGGAGGGCGTGGAGGCCACGGCCGCGTTCGACGCCGAGCAGCCCTTCACCGTCGTACGCGACCGTACGACGATGCTGCTGCCCACCCCGCAGGCGACCCGGCGGGCGGTGGAGCTGCTGCGCGAGCACGGGTGCACCTCGGTGTGGTTCGGGGCGGCGGCACCGCTCGGCCTCATGGCACCCGCGCTGCGCAGGGCCGGTGCCGAGCGGCTGGTGGCCACCACCCACGGCCACGAGGCGGGCTGGGCCCAGCTGCCGGCGGCCCGGCGGCTGCTGCGCCGCATCGGGGAGTCGACGGACACGATCACGTACCTGGGCGAGTACACCCGCTCCCGCATCGCCACCGCGCTGACCCCCGAGGCGGCCGGGCGGATGGTGCAGCTGCCGCCCGGGGTCGACGAGAAGACCTTCCACCCCGGATCCGGCGGCGACGAGGTCCGGGCCCGGCTCGGCCTCACCGACCGCCCGGTCGTGGTCTGCGTCTCCCGTCTCGTCCCGCGCAAGGGCCAGGACACCCTGATCCGGGCCATGCCCCGCATCCTCGCCGCCGAGCCGGACACCGTGCTGCTCGTCGTCGGCGGCGGCCCCTACGAACAGGACCTGCGCCGCCTCGCCCGGGAGACGGGCGTGGCGTCCTCGGTCCGCTTCACCGGCTCCGTCCCCTGGTCCGAGCTGCCCGCCCACTACGGCGCCGGCGACGTCTTCGCGATGCCCTGCCGGACCCGGCGCGGCGGCCTGGACGTGGAGGGCCTCGGCATCGTCTACCTCGAGGCGTCGGCCACCGGCCTGCCGGTCGTGGCGGGCGACTCGGGCGGCGCCCCGGACGCGGTGCTCGACGGGGAGACGGGGTGGGTCGTGCGGGGCGGCGACCCGGCGGCGGCGGCCGACCGCATCGTCCCCCTGCTCGGGGACCCGGAGCTGCGCCGCAGGATGGGCGAGCGGGGCCGTCAGTGGGTCGAGGAGAAGTGGCGCTGGGACCTGCTGGCGGAGAAGCTCAAAACCCTCCTCTAAAACCTCGCGTCGGCTCTAGGCGGAACCGGAAAATCCGCACATGCTGCGCGCATGACAGCAAAACTGATGAGACGTCAGCTGACGAGACGTCACATACTCGGTATGGCCGCCCTGCAGACGGCGGCGGCCCTCGGCTTCACCCGCATCGGCCTGCAGTCGGCACAGGCGGCGCAGCCCGCCGCCGCGGAGGCCGCGCCCGCGATCGTCGTCGGCTCCGGCTACGGCGGCGCGGTCGCCGCCCTCCGCCTCGGCCAGGCCGGCATCCGCACCCTCGTCCTCGAAATGGGCGGGCTGTGGAACACCGCGGGCGGCGACGGCAAGATCTTCTGTTCCACCACAGCCCCCGACCGGCGCTCCATGTGGTTCCGCACCCGCACCGAGGCCCCGCTCGCGACCTTCCTCTGGCTGGACGTGGTCAACAAGGCCATCAGCGCCTACCCGGGCGTCCTGGACCGCGTGCACTACGACAACATGTCCGTCTACCTCGGCCGCGGGGTCGGCGGCGGCTCCCTCGTCAACGGCGGGATGGCCGTCACGCCGCTGAAGTCCTACTTCACCGAGCAGTTCCCGACCGTCGACGCCGACGAGATGTACGGCACCTACTACCCCCGCGCCCGCGCCATGCTCGGCGTCAACACCATCGACCCGTCCTGGTTCGAGTCCACCGACTGGTACCGCTTCACGCGGACCTCCCGTAAGGCGGCCGCCAACGCCGGGCTGAGGACCACCTTCGTGCCGAACGTCTACGACTTCGGCTACATGCAGCAGGAGGCCGCCGGCACGGCCACCAGGTCCGCGCTCGCCGGAGAGGTCATCTACGGCAACAACCACGGCAAGCGCAGCCTCGACAAGACCTATCTGGCCGCCGCCCTCGGCACCGGCAACGTCACGATCCACACCCTGGAGAAGGTGAGGGCGGTCAGCCGGGCGAGCGACGGGTCGTACCTCCTGACCGTCGACCGGATCGACCTCACCGGCGCGGTCGTGGAGACCAAGCAGTACGCCTGCACCTATCTGTTCCTCGGCGCCGGAAGCCTCGGCACCAGCGAACTCCTCGTCCGCGCCCGGGACACCGGCACCCTGCCCGACCTGGACGCCGCCGTCGGCGCGGGCTGGGGCACCAACGGCAACACCATGCTCGGGCGTGCCAACCACGTCTGGGACACCGTCGGCGCCGACCAGGCCACCATGCCGGTGATGGGCATCGACGACTGGGCCAACGCCGACAACCCGGTCTTCGCCGAGATCGCCCCGCTGCCCATGGGGTTCGAGCACTGGATCAGCCTCTACCTGGCGATCACCAAGAACCCCGAACGGGCGTCCTTCACCTACGACTCCGCCTCCGGCGCGGTGAAGCTCGGCTGGCGCGCCGACCAGAGCGCGGTCTCGGTGGCCATGGCCAAGAAGCTGTTCGACCGTATCAACCTGGCCAACCTCACCATCTACCGCTACGACCTGTTCGGCTCCACGAGCAAGGTCTTCGCCGACGACTTCACCTACCACCCGCTGGGCGGCTGCGTCCTCGGCCGGGCGACCGACGACTACGGCCGGGTCAAGGGGTATTCACGGCTGTACGTCACCGACGGCTCGCTCGTGCCCGGCAACATCGGCGTGAACCCGTTCGTCACGATCACCGCGCTCGCCGAACGCACGATGGCGCGGGTCCTCGCCGAGGGCACCGCGCCATGACGCATCGCGAGAAGGGAGCCTACTTGGCGTAGATCGCCTCGATCTCGTCCCCGTAGTCCTTCGCCACCACGTTCCGCTTGAGCTTCAGCGACGGGGTGAGGTGGCCCGACTCCTCCGTGAACTGGGAGGACAGAATGCGGAACTTCCGCACCGATTCCGCCTTCGACACCGCGGCGTTGCCGTCGTCGACCGCCGCCTGGATCGCCGCGTGCAGATCCGGGTCGTCCTTCAGCGACGCCGCGGTGGCACCCGCCGGCTTGCCGTGCTCGGCGGCCCAGCGGCCCAGGAACTCCTCGTCGATGGTGACCAGCGCGCCGACGAACGGCCGCCCGTCGCCCACCACCATGCACTCCGCGACCAGCGCGTGCGCCCGGATCCGGTCCTCGATCACGGCCGGCGCCACGTTCTTGCCGCCCGCCGTGACGATGATCTCCTTCTTCCGGCCGGTGATCCTGAGGTAGCCGTCCTCGTCCAGGGTGCCGATGTCACCGGTGTGGAACCAGCCGTCGGCCAGCGCCTCGGCCGTCGCGCCCGGGTTGTTCCAGTACTCCTTGAACAGGTGCTCGCCGTGCAGCAGCACCTCGCCGTCGTCCGCTATCCGCACCACCGAGCCCGGCAGCGGCTGCCCGACCGTGCCGATCTTCTGGCGGTCCCACGGGTTGAAGGCCGTCGCCGCGCAGGACTCGGTCAGGCCGTAGCCCTCCAGCACCGTGAAGCCGATGCCGCGGAAGAAGTGGCCGAGCCGCTCGCCGAGGGGGGCGCCGCCCGAGATGGCGTACTCGCCCCGGCCGCCGAGCACCGCGCGCAGCTTGCTGTAGACCAGCCGGTCGAAGACCTTGTGCTTGACCTTCAGGCCGAACGACGGGCCGGAGGCGCTGTCCAGCGCCTTGCTGTAGGCGATCGCGGTGTCCGCCGCCTTGTCGAAGATCGCGCCCTTGCCGTCCGCCTGCGCCTTCGCCCGCGCCGAGTTGTAGACCTTCTCGAACACGCGCGGGACACCGAGGACGAGCGTCGGCCGGAAGGCGGCCAGCTCGTCGGTGAGGTGCTTGATGTCCGGGACGCAGCCCAGCTTGATCGGGGCCATCATCGGCGCGATCTGCACGAGCCGCCCGAAGACGTGCGCGAGCGGCAGGAAGAGCAGCACCGAGCACTCACCGGTGCGGAACAGCGGGCGCAGCCGCTCCACGATGTTGCCGCACTCGGCGAAGAAGCTGCGGTGGGTCAGGACACAGCCCTTGGGACGGCCGGTCGTGCCGCTCGTGTACACGATGGTCGCCGGGTCGTCGGCCTTGGCGAGCGAGCCGCGCTCCTCCACCGTCTGGTCCGACACGTCCTGCCCGAGCCGCGCCAGCTCCTCCAGGCCCCCGTCCTCGATCTGCCAGACGTGCTTCAGCGCGGGCAGCGACTCGCGCACCGACTCCACGGCCGCCGCGTGGCCCGCCAGCTCCACGACGCATGCCGTCGCGCCCGAGTCGGACAGGATCCACTGCACCTGCTCCGGCGAGCTGGTCTCGTACACCGGAACGGTGACCGCGCCCGCGCTCCAGATCGCGAAGTCCAGCAGCGTCCACTCGTAGCGGGTACGGGACATGAGCGCCACCCGGTCGCCCGGCTGCACCCCGGCGGCGATGAGGCCCTTGGCGGCGGTGTGCACCTCGGTCAGGAACTGCCGGGCCGTCACGTCCTGCCAGGCGCCCCCGACCTTGCGGGCGATCACGGCGACGTCGGGATGCTGCGCGGCGTTTCTGCGGACGATGTCGGTCAGGTTGCCGTCCGCAGGGACCTCGTACAAAGCCGGAAGGCTGAACTCGCGCAAGACTGCTGCTCCTCATAGGGCGCCGGCGCCACGACGTTGTGCGATGCGACGGTGCGGTCCAAGGCTCGGGCTGGTGCTCGGGGCTTCGTTGGTTGAAATCCAGAGCACGACTGGACTGCCCGGACGTTACCCGCCGGTATGGCGTTCAGGACAGGGGGTCCGGACCAGATGTTCGCTGCGTCACACACGGGGGCATTCCTTCGCGCACAGTAGTCCACGGCCCAACCGACCGGCGAGTAACCGCAGGCCGGACGGACACTGTTCACCCACACCGCACACGCCTACGCTTGATCACCATGGCATCCACACCACCCGGAAACCGAAGCGCGCGGAGCCGGCGGCCCGGAGGCCGCGGGACGCGCGTCCACGTGGTCAGCGACGTGCACGGCAACGCCCGGGACCTGGCCCGGGCCGGCGAGGGTGCCGACGCCCTGATCTGCCTGGGCGACCTCGTGCTCTTCCTCGACTACGCCGACCACTCGCGCGGCATCTTCCCGGACCTGTTCGGCGAGGAGAACGCCGACCGGATCGTCGAGCTGCGCACCGCCCGGCGTTTCGAGGAGGCCCGGGAGTTCGGCGCCCGGCTGTGGGCCGGCATCGGCACGGACCGGGCGATGGCCATCGAGAAGGCGGTGCGCAAGCAGTACGCCGAGATGTTCGCCGCGTTCCCCACCCCGACGTACGCCACCTACGGCAATGTCGACATGCCGGCCCTGTGGCCGGAGTACGCCCGCGCCGGCACCACCGTCCTCGACGGCCAGCGGGTGGAGATCGGCGGCCGGACCTTCGGCTTCGTCGGGGGCGGCCTGCGCACCCCGATGCGCACGCCGTACGAGATCGGTGACGAGGAGTACGCGGCGAAGATCGAGGCCGTCGGCGAGGTCGACGTGCTGTGCACGCACATCCCGCCGGAGGTCCCCGAGCTGGTCTACGACACGGTCGCGCGCCGCTTCGAGCGCGGCAGCCGCGCGCTGCTGGACGCCATCCGCCGCACCCGGCCGCGCTACGCGCTCTTCGGGCACGTCCACCAGCCGCTGGCGCGCCGGATGCGGATCGGTGCGACCGAGTGTGTGAACGTCGGGCATTTCGCCGGTACCGGGCGGCCCTGGGCGCTGGAATGGTGACCGGCCGCCGATGTGGACGGGGTGAAGGCGGCAGGTCGGCGGCGCGGTAGCCTTCACGCTGCACACACGTGCGCACGACGATCTCTGTACCGGCCCGCATCTGGAGGAGCCACGGCGATGGCGGAACACACCAGCTCGAGCATCACGATCGAGGCGGCACCGGCCGACGTCATGGAGGTGATCGCCGACTTCGCCCGCTACCCGGACTGGACGGGCGAGGTGAAGGAGGCGGAGGTCCTCGCGACCGACGGCCAGGGCCGCGCCGAGCAGGTCCGCCTCGTGATGGACGCCGGCGCCATCAAGGACGACCAGACGCTGGCCTACACGTGGACCGGCCCGAACGAGGTCTCCTGGACCCTGGTGAAGTCCCAGATGCTCCGCTCCCTCGACGGCTCGTACATCCTCAAGCCGGCGGGCGCCGGCACCACCGAGGTCACCTACCTGCTGACGGTGGACGTCAAGATCCCGATGCTCGGCATGATCAAGCGCAAGGCGGAGAAGGTCATCATCGACCGCGCCCTGGCGGGCCTGAAGAAGAGGGTGGAGTCGGGGGAGAAGTAGCCGCCCCCTTCGGGCGGCGCGCCCGGCGGTACCGTTCACCTTCATGCGCACCATCCTGATCACGGGCCCCGGCGGCAGTGGCCGTACCACCGTCGCCGCCGCCACCGCACTGCGCGCCGCGGCCGACGGTACCCGCACCCTCCTCCTCGGCGCCGACACCACCGACACGCTCGGCGCCGCGCTGGGCACCGGAACAGGACCCGCCCCGGCCGAGGCCGCCCCCCTCCTCACCACCTGGCGCCCCGACGCCGCCGCCCGCTTCCGCGACGACCTCACCGCCTTCCAGACCCGCGCGGCGAACGTCCTCGACCTCCTCGGCGCGTCCCGGCTGGACGCCGAGGAGGTCACCCCGCTGCCCGGCGCCGCGGAACTGTCCTTCCTGCGCGCCCTCAGGGACGCCGCCCTCTCCGAGCGCTACGACCTCCTCGTCGTCGACCTCCCGCCCCTCCCGCAGGCCCTCCCGCTGCTCGCCCTGCCCGAGGAACTGCGCCGCTACCTGCGCCGCCTGCTCCCGCCCGAGCGGCAGGCGGCCCGCGCCCTGCGCCCGGTCCTCGGCCGGCTGGCCGGCGTCCCCATGCCCGCCGACTGGCTGTACGAGACCGCCGCCCGCTGGGACGTCGAGCTGGCCGCCGTCGAGGCCGTCCTCACCGACCGGACCACCGCCGTACGCCTGGTCGCCGAGCCCGGCCCGGCCGGCGCCGACGCCGTCCGCACCGCGGCGCTCGGGCTCGCCCTGCGCGGCCTGCCCACCGAGGCCCTGATCGCCAACCGCGTCCTGCCCGACGCCGGCGACGGCACCTGGCTGGCCGGGCTCCTCTCCCAGCAGCGCAAGACCGTCGACGCGTGGCAGGAGTCGTACGACGTCCACCGCGTCCCGCACCTCGGCCGCGACCCGCACGGCACCGACGACCTCACCGCCCTCGCCGTCCCCGCCGTCAACCCGGCACCCGCCCCGGTCGAGTGGCCCGTCACCGACCGGATCGCCGAGGACGGCGTGCTGGTCTGGCACATCCCGCTGCCCGGCGCCCTGCGCGACGAGCTGGACCTGATCCGGCGCGGCGACGAACTCGTGATCACCGCCGGCCCGTTCCGCCGGATCGTTCCGCTGCCCTCCGCCCTGCGCCGCTGCACCGTCGCCGGCGCCGGGCTGCGCGAGGACGAACTGAGCATCCGTTTCGCCCCCGACCCGGGTCTGTGGCCCGCCGCCGGACGGTGAACCGGACGCCCCCGTTCGGGTAACGTCGTAAGGGCGAACCGTAGTCAGGAGTCCGCCATGAGCGAAGAGCGCCCCGCATCCGACGCCCACGGGGAGGAGCAGGCGCGGGCGACCGACGCCGACGCCTGGGCCACGGCCTGCGCCGAGGACCTCGCCGCCGAGAAGGCCCGCCGCCGCACCGAGTACGGCCCGCAGCCGGGCTCCGCCGCCGAGGAACTGAAGAAGCTCGTGGACACGGTGGCCGACAAGCTGTCCGGCCTCCAGTCACCGCTCCTCGGAGGCCTTGCCGGACCCGCCGCCCAGCAGGTGGTGCGGCAGGTCGTCCAGCAGGCCAAGGCCGCCGTCGAGCCCGTCATGGAGCGCAACCCGGACGTCTTCGACCACCTGGCCGCGGCCGGCGGCGAACTGCTCGCCGCCTACCGTTCCGCCGTCCAGGCCCAGGAACGCCGCTGGACCGCCCGCACGGCCGACGACGTGACCCGTGAGGGACGCGAGGGGCCGGACGACCGGGGCGAGGGAACCGGCCCGGGCGAACGCATCGACCTGGACTGAAGCCCTGCCACGGCAAGGCCTCGGGTACGGTTGGCCGTAGCGGGGCTCGACCGAAACTGAGGGATTCATGGGACTCACCATCGGCGTCGACATCGGCGGCACGAAGATCGCGGCCGGCGTGGTCGACGAGGAAGGCAACATCCTCTCGACCTTCAAGGTGCCGACCCCCACCACGCCCGAGGCCATCGTGGACGCCATCGCCTCGGCGGTGGAGGGCGCGCGTGCCGGGCACGAGATCGTCGGCGTGGGTATCGGTGCGGCCGGTTACGTGAACCGGCAGCGCTCCACGGTGTACTTCGCGCCGAACATCGACTGGCGCAACGAGCCGCTCAAGGACAAGGTCGAGGCGCGCACCGGCCTCCCGGTCGTGGTCGAGAACGACGCCAACGCCGCCGCCTGGGGCGAGTACAAGTTCGGCGCCGGCAAGGGCCACCGCAACGCCATCTGCATCACGCTCGGCACCGGCCTCGGCGGCGGCATCATCATCGGCAACAAGCTGCGCCGCGGCCACTTCGGCGTGGCCGCCGAGTTCGGCCACATCCGGATGGTCCCGGACGGCCTGCTGTGCGGCTGCGGCTCGCAGGGCTGCTGGGAGCAGTACGCCTCCGGCCGTGCCCTGGTCCGCTACGCCAAGCAGCGCGCCAACGCCACCCCCGAGCGCGCCGAGGTGCTGCTGGCGCTGGGCGACGGCACGCCCGACGGCATCGAGGGCAAGCACATCTCCGTGGCCGCCCGCCAGGGCTGCCCGGTCGCCGTCGACTCCTACCGCGAGCTGGCCCGCTGGGTCGGCGCCGGCCTCGCCGACCTGGCCTCCCTCTTCGACCCGTCCGCTTTCATCGTCGGCGGCGGCCTCTCCGACGAGGGCGAACTGGTCCTGGACCCGATCCGCAAGTCCTACAAGCGCTGGCTGGTCGGCGGCAACTGGCGCCCCGTCGCCGATGTGATCGCGGCCCAGCTCGGCAACAAGGCGGGCATGGTGGGCGCGGCCGACCTGGCCCGGGAGCCCGACCCGATCATGTAGTGGGGACGTACGACAGTGCCCGCCGCGTCCGGTCCCGGGACGGGCGGGCATCGTCGTATGTTGATCGCATGGTGACCAGTGCGCTGCTTCCCAACTCCCGTACCGAGTCCGACGGTTCGGTCGTCCTCCGCGTCCTGAGCTACAACATCCGCTCGATGCGCGACGACACCGACGCCCTGGCGCGGATCATCACCGCCTGCGCCCCCGACCTGGTCCTCGTCCAGGAAGCCCCCCGCTTCTTCCGGTGGCGCAAGAAGCTCGCCCGCCTGGCGGCCGCCTCCGGCCAGGTCGTTCTCACCGGCGGGGCCACCGCCGCCGGCCCGGCCGTCCTGTGCTCGCTGCGGGCCACGGTCGAGCGGACCGAGGACGTCCTGCTCCCGCTCACCCCCGGCCTGCACCGGCGCGGCTTCGCCACGGCGGTGGTCCGTTTCGGCGGGGCGCGACTCGGTGTGCTCAGCTGCCACTTGAGTCTCGACGGCGCCGAGCGGTACGAGCAGGGCGTCATGCTCCTCGACCGCCTCGCCGGCCTCGGTGTCGAGCACGCCGTCGCGGGCGGAGACCTCAACGACCGCCCCGACGGCCGCACCTTCCGCCTCCTCGCGAGCCGCCTCCAGGACTGCCGGACCGTGGCTCCCTGGGGCGGCGAGCACACCTGGACGCGCAGCGAACCCCCCAAGCGCATCGACGCCGTCTTCGCCACCAAGGGCATCGAGGTCCTCGGCTGCGGCGTCCCGCTGGACCAGCCGGGTGTGACCAGGGCCGACCTGGCCGCGGCGACCGACCACCTGCCGGTGCTGGCCGCCGTGCGGATTCCGGCCGCTTGAACCAAGCAAAAGAAGCCCTTGTCCTCCGGCCCGCGCGGATCGGCCTCCTGCCGGGCGCCGGGGACGAGTACGTCGTCGTCGAGGGCGGCCTGAAGGGACAGCGGGGCTTCTTCTCCCGCGCCGCCCACCCCGCTCACCGCGCCGTGCCCGTCAGCCCCGGGGACGGTGCCGGGCCGCCACCCGGCCGCAGCCCCTCCAGCAGCGCCCGCAGCCCCGCCGCGTACGTGCCGTCGGCCGCGTCCGCGTAAGCCGTCGTCGCGGCCGTGCCGAGCCGTGCCCGCAGCCGCGGGAACGGCCTCGCCGCCTCCTTCGCCGGCGTCTCGCCGAACCACTCCTCGGCCTCGCCGCCGCCCCTGCGTGCCGTGCGTGTCGCCCAGGACGTACGTGACGACGGCACCGGCCGCACGGTCCGCCTCCCCGGCCGTGAAGCCGGCGGTCTCGAAGACGCCGAGGAGATGTCGTCGTACCGGGCCTTCCCGGTGCCGTGGAGCAGGCGGGAGCCGATCGCCCGCACCAGCCACGGATGCCGTACGAGCACCGTGTGCAGCCGGCCGGCGTTCTTCACAGGCCGGAGCGGCCCTCAGACCACCGCACCCCGGCCGGGGTCGTCGTCCCCGTCGTCGTCCGTGCGCATGCGCATCACCAGTGTGGCGAACCCGCCGAGGAAGCCACCGACCCCGAGGGTCGTCAGCCACCAGGTCATCTGCCAGCCCAGCAGGACCGCCAGCAGGAGCAGGACCGGGCCGCCGACGACACCGAGCCACGCGAACTTCGCGGTGGTGTCGGCGTCCGGCAGCGGCGGGGGCTCCGGCGGGACGAAGTGGCCCTCGTCGTCCTCGTCGAAGTCGTCCTCGGACGCTTCCGGGGCGGTGTAGTCACGCGGGCCGACTCCGGGCGCGAACGACACCGAGCTGCCCAGCGGCCGGGCCGGGCGCTGCTTGTCGGAGTCGTCGGCGCCCTCGTCGTCGGCGTCCGGCTCGGGCAGCGGGAGGTCCTTCACCGGCTTGAAGGGCTTGCTGCCCGGCGGGTCCGGCGGCTCCTGGCCGTACCCGGCGACGATGGCCCGCCAGGCGGCGTCCTCGTCGAAGGGCACGCCCTGCTCGTCCGGCTCCCGGCCCTCACGGTCGGAGTCGTGCTCAGCCACCTGCGGTCGTCCCTTCCTTGCCGGCACTGGGTGCGAGCCGGCCGATGAAGGCGAGGCTCTCCTCGAAGATCCGGTCCGCATCCTCGTCCAACGTCGCCACGTGGTAGCTGTGTTCCAGCACCGTCTCCGTGACGTCCGTGGACGACACCCGGCTCAGCACCCGGGCCGAGTCCGCCGCCGGGACGACATGGTCCCGGGCGCTGCGCAGCAGCAGCAACGGCTGGGTGACCTGGGGCAGCTCGCCGTCCACCCGGCGCAGGAACCGGCGCAGCGAGTGCGCGGCGTGCAGCGGCACCCGGTCGTAACCCAGCTCCGCCGCGCCCTCCTTCGCGATGTCGCTCGCGATGCCCCTCGTCGTCCGCACGAGGTGCCGGGCCACCGGAAGGGCGTACGCCGACAGGCCGTGCACCCGGTTCGCCGGGTTGACGACCACCACGCCCGCGACCCGCTCGCCGTGCCGGGCCGCGAGCCTGAGGGCCAGCGCGCCGCCCATCGACAGGCCCGCGACGAACACCCGCGCACAGCGCTCGGAGAGCACCCGCAGCTCGCGGTCCACCTCCGCGTACCAGTCCTGCCAGCCGGTGACCTGCATGTCCTCCCAGCGGGTGCCGTGGCCGGGCAGCAGCGGCAGCGACACGGTCAGGCCGTGTGCCGCGTGGTGCTCCGCCCAGGGGCGCAGCGACTGGGGCGAGCCCGTGAAGCCGTGGCAGAGGAGGACACCCACCTCCCCGCCCGCGTGGCGGTACGGCTCGGCTCCGGGGAGAACCGGCACCTTCGACGCTCCTGTTCCTGGAAGAGGGCCTCGCCGGTCGCCGGCGGAGGCGGGAAGAAACGCGCGGATGTGGTTCACCGTACGCGACCGCACTGACACCGACCAGGGTCGTCGGGCTCTTTGACGGTGCTCCGGGTTAAGGTCTCCTCGACGGATTCAGGAGGCAGCGGGTGTTGTACGGCACGATGAAGGTCGCCATCGGAGGGCCGCTGAAGGTCGCCTTCCGGCCCTGGGTGGAGGGCCTGGAGAACATACCGGACGAAGGCGCCGCCATCCTGGCAAGCAACCACCTGTCCTTCTCGGACTCCTTCTTCCTGCCGGCCGTCCTGGACCGCAAGGTCACCTTCATCGCGAAGGCCGAGTACTTCACCACGCCCGGCGTCAAGGGCCGGCTGACCGCGGCCTTCTTCAAGGGTGTCGGACAGCTCCCCGTGGACCGCTCCGGGGCGCGCGGCGCCGGCGAGGCGGCGATCAAGAGCGGCATAGAGGTGCTGGAACGCGGCGAGTTGTTCGGCATCTACCCGGAGGGCACCCGCTCGCCTGACGGCCGGCTGTACCGGGGCAAGCCCGGCGGCCTCGCGCGCGTGGCGCTCGCCACCGGCGCCCCCGTCATCCCCGTGGCCATGATCGACACGGAGAAGATCCAGCCGCCCGGCCAGGTGATGCCGAAGCTGATGCGGCCCGGCATCCGCATCGGCAAGCCGCTGGACTTCAGCCGCTACCACGGCATGGAGCACGACCGCTTCGTCCTGCGCGCCCTGACCGACGAGGTCATGTACGAGATCATGAAGCTCTCCGGCCAGGAGTACGTCGACATGTACGCGACCGCCGCCAAGCGGCAGATCGCGGAGGCTGCGAAGGCGGCCAAGGAGGCCGGGAAGGCCGCGGAGAAGAAGCAGGCCGGGTCCTAGACGGCCGGAGCGGGGGAATCGGGGGGACGGGGCATGGCCAGGCGCGAGCGCGTGATGAGGATGTCCGTCGAGCAGCCGATGTGGCGTGCGCTCGCCGGATACCGCGTACTGACGATGCTGTACGCGATCGGCCTGTTCGTCGCCCGCAGCGGCAAGTACGTCCACCCCTGGGTCGCCGTCGGCTACTACGCGGTCCTCTTCGTGTGGACCCTGGCCACGCTGCCCAAGGTCGTGAGTGCCGCGCACTGCACCCGGCGCTTCCTCGCCGCCGACCTGGCCATCGGGCTCACCGGCATCCTCCTCACGCCGGTCGCCGCCTCCCACGCGCGCATCGTGACGGGCACTCCGACGCTGCCGTCGATATGGACGGCCGGCGTGGTCCTCGCCTTCGCGCTCAAGGGCGGCTGGCGCTGGGCGGCGCTCGCCTCCACACCGGTCGCCGTCGCCAACATCGTCCAGCGGGGCGCCCCCACCCGGGCGACGGTGCACGCCGTCGTGCTGGTCTGGATCGCCTCCGTGGCCATCGGCTACGTCGTCGAGGTCGCCCGCGCCTCCGAACGCACCCTCGCCCGCGCACTGGAGATCGAGGCCGCGACCCGGGAGCGGGAGCGGCTCGCCCGGGACATCCACGACAGCGTGCTGCAGGTGCTGGCCATGGTGAAGCGGCGCGGCACGGCCCTCGGCGGGGAGGCGGCCGAGCTGGGCCGGCTGGCCGGGGAGCAGGAGGTGGCGCTGCGCACCCTCGTCACCGGCGGACTTGTGCCGGTCTCCCGGGTGTCGGAGGACGCCTCCGCGGGAGCGGTCGTCCGCGCGGTCGAGGAGCCCGACGACGAGCCGGCCGACGGCCCGCTCGACCTGCGCTCCCTGCTCGCCCCCTACGCCTGCGGCCGGGTCAGCCTCGCCGAACCCGGCGCCCCGGTGCCGCTGCCGCGGGCCGCGGCCCGGGAGCTGGCCGCGGCGGTCGGGGCCGCGCTGGACAACGTCCGCACGCACGTGGGCGATCAGGCCCGTGCCTGGATCCTGGTCGAGGACGAGCCGGACGAGATCGTCGTGACCGTCCGGGACGAGGGTCCCGGCATCCCCGAGGGCCGGCTCGCCCAGGCCGAGGGCGAGGGCCGGCTCGGGGTGGCCCAGTCGATCCGGGGCCGGCTGCGCGATCTCGGCGGCAGCGCCGAGCTGGTCTCCGTCCCCGGACAGGGCACGGAGGTCGAACTGAAGGTACCGAAGGGCGCCGTACGGGCGCCGGGCGACAAGGCGGAGCAGCGATGACGGAGCAGCGGGACCCGATCAAGGTCATGGTGGTGGACGACCACCCCATGTGGCGCGACGCGGTCGCCCGGGACCTGGGCGAGTCCGGCTTCGAGGTGGTCGCCACCGCCGGCGACGGCGAACAGGCGGTCCGCCGGGCCAAAGCCGCCGCGCCGGACGTCCTCGTGCTGGACCTCAACCTGCCCGCCAAGCCCGGCGTCCAGGTCTGCAAGGAGCTGGTCGGTCACAACCCGGCGCTGCGCGTCCTGGTCCTCTCGGCGAGCGGCGAGCACGCCGACGTCCTGGAGGCGGTCAAGTCCGGCGCCACCGGCTATCTGCTGAAGTCGGCCTCCACGGAGGAACTCCTGGACGCGGTGCGCCGTACCGCCGTCGGCGACCCGGTGTTCACGCCGGGCCTGGCCGGACTGGTCCTCGGCGAGTACCGCCGGCTGGCCTCCGAGCCCGCGCCCGCCCCGGACACCGACGAGCCGGGCGCACCGCGGCTGACGGACCGGGAGACGGAGGTGCTGCGGCTGGTCGCCAAGGGCCTGAGCTACAAGCAGATCGCCGAACGCCTCGTCATCTCCCACCGCACGGTCCAGAACCACGTGCAGAACACCCTCGGCAAGCTCCAGCTGCACAACCGGGTGGAGCTGGTCCGGTACGCCATAGAGCGTGGCCTCGACGACGAGTGACCGGCCGGAATCACCCTTCCCGCCTCTCCCGATGTGACGCAGCTCACCGTTAACGTGACTCTGAGTCAGGAAACCCTGGAGAAGGGACTTTTCCATGCGGGTCGGAGTACTGACCGGAGGCGGCGACTGCCCCGGGCTCAACGCCGTCATCCGGGCCATCGTCCGCAAGGGCGTGCAGGAGTACGGCTATGACTTCGTCGGCTTCCGGGACGGCTGGCGGGGTCCTCTCGAAGGCGACACCGTCCGTCTCGACATCCCCGCGGTGCGCGGCATCCTGCCCCGCGGCGGCACGATCCTCGGCTCCTCGAGGACCAACCCCCTCAAGGCGGACAACGGCATCCGCCGGATCAAGGACAACCTGGCCAAGCTGGACGTCCAGGCCCTCGTCGCGATCGGCGGCGAGGACACCCTCGGCGTCGCCGCGAGGCTGTCAGGCGAGTACGGGGTGCCCTGCGTCGGGGTGCCCAAGACCATCGACAACGACCTGTCCGCCACCGACTACACCTTCGGCTTCGACACCGCCGTCAACATCGCCACCGAGGCCATCGACCGGCTGCACACCACCGCCGAGTCCCACATGCGGGTCCTCGTCGTGGAGGTGATGGGCCGGCACGCCGGCTGGATCGCCCTGCACTCGGGCCTGGCCGGCGGCGCCAACGTCATCCTCGTCCCCGAGCAGCGCTTCGACGTCGAGCAGGTCTGCGCCTGGGTGACCTCCCGCTTCCGGGCGTCGTACGCGCCGATCGTGGTCGTCGCCGAGGGCGCCATGCCGAGGGACGGCGACATGGTCCTCAAGGACGGGTCGCTGGACTCCTTCGGGCACGTCCGGCTGTCCGGGGTCGGCGAGTGGCTGGCCAAGGAGATCGAGCGGCGCACCGGCAAGGAGGCCCGCACCACGGTCCTCGGCCACGTCCAGCGCGGCGGCACCCCCAGCGCCTTCGACCGCTGGCTCGCCACCCGGTTCGGGCTGCACGCCATCGACTGCGTCCGCGACGGCGACTTCGGCACGATGGTCGCCCTGCGCGGCACGGACATCGTCCGCGTCCCCCTCGGCGAGGCCACCGCCAAGCTGAAGACGGTGGACCCGAAGCTGTACGAGGAGGTCGGGGTGTTCTTCGGCTGACGCACCGGCCGGGACCCGGGGACCGCGCGGTCCCCGGGTCCGCTTACCTCACCCGGCCCGGCCGGCCACGCGCAGCTGCCCGATGAGCTCCCGCACCACCGTGGCCCCGTTCAGGGTGAGGACCGACTCGGGGTGGAACTGCACGCCCGCGAACCCGGGCCCCCGTACGGCGTGCACCTCCCCGTTCTCCGCCCGGCTCACCTCGATCCCGTGCGCGGCCAGCTCCCGGGCCGCCTCGTCGTCGCAGCGGGCGACGAAGCTGTTGTAGAAGCCGACGGTCTCGGGCCGCCCGAACAGGTCGACCGTGGTCTGCGCCCCCTGGTACGGCACCTCCTTGCGGACGATGTCCAGCCCCAGCTCGGCGGCGAGCAGCTCGTGGCCGAGGCACACGCCCAGCACCCCGTGCCGGTGCTCCCGGAGCACCGTCGTGGCCAGGTCCCGCAGCAGGCGCATCTTCGGGTCGGCGAGGTCGCGGGGGTCGCCGGGGCCGGGGCCGAGCACGACCGGCCCCTCGTGCGCGAGCACGGCCGCCCGCAGCCCCTGCTCGTCGTACCGCCGGACCGTCACGTCCAGCCCGGCCGAGCGCAGCACGTGCGCGAGCATCGCCGTGAAGGTGTCCTCGCCGTCCACGACGAGGGCGTGGCCGGTCAGCTCCTGCGCCCGCTCCTGCATCCGCAGCCAGAACGGCGCGAGCGAGGAACGGCGCCCGTCCAGCGCGGCCCGCACCCGGGGGTCGTCGGCCAGCCGGGGCCGCCCCCGCTCCGCGCGCGGCCGGGACGGCCCGACGCCCAGCGCCGCCAGCACGCCGGCCGCCTTCGCGTGCGTCTCCGCCACCTCGCCCGCCGGGTCCGAGCCGCGCACGAGGGTCGCGCCGACCGGGACGCGCAGCCGGCCGTCCGCACCGATGTCGGCGGTGCGGATCAGGATGGGGGAGTCGAGGGTCTGCGCGCCCCCGGAGTCCCGCCCGAGCAGGGCCAGCGCTCCGGCGTAGTAGCCCCGGCCGACACCGTCCCGCCCGACGGGCTCGTACCGCTCGATCACCCGGCACGCGTTCTGCACCGGCGAGCCGGTGACGGTCGCCGCGAACATGGTCTCCTTCAGCACCTCCCGCACGTCCAGGGAGGACTTCCCGCGCAGCTCGTACTCGGTGTGCGCGAGGTGCGCCATCTCCTTCAGCCGGGGCCCGACGACGACCCCGCCCATGTCGCCGACGGTGCACATCATCTTCAGTTCCTCGTCGACGACCATCGACAGCTCCTCGATCTCCTTGCCGTCGGCGAGGAAGCCGAGCAGGTGCTCGGGGGACGGGCCCTCGGCGGGATAGCGGTACGTCCCGCTGATCGGGTTCATCACGACCGTCCCGCCGGACATGCGCACGTGCACCTCGGGACTGGCGCCGACCAGCGTCCGCTCCCCGGTGTGCACCACGAACGTCCAGTACGCGCCCCGCTCGCCCTCCAGCAGCCGCCGGAACAGCGCGAGCGCGTCCGCCCGTCCGAAGCCGGGGATCCGCCCTTCGTACGTCCGCCGGATCACGAAGTTCGCGCCCTCGCCCCGGCCGATCTCGTCCGCCAGCACCCGCCCGACGATCTCGCGGTACTCCTCGTCACCGACGTCGAAGCCGCCGCCCTCCACCCGCACGTCATGAGCGGGCAGCGCGTCGAGTGCCTCGGCCAGCGGGATCTCGTACGACTCCTCGGGGGTCAGCACCAGCAGCGGGGTGCCGTCGTCGCGGACGTCGAAGCCGCGCTCGCGGATCTGCCGGAACGGCACGAGCGCGAGTCCCTCGCCGGGCAGGTCGGCGAGGCGGTCACGGGTGCCGACCGGGCCGATCAGCACCTCCACCGTGTCCTCGGCGCGGCCGGGCGTGCGGCGGCGCAGCAGGGCAAAGGGGCGGTCGTCGTACGGGAGCCGTGCCAGGTCCATGGTTCCTCTTCCGTCGATGAAGGTGATCGATGTCGGTGAGGAACGACCCCGGAAACGCCGAAGGCCGCCCCTCGGGCGGCCTTCGCGAAGTCTTGGTACGCGCGATCAGCGGGCCGCCGGAAAAGCGGTCCACCACCAGTTCTGGGTCGAAAGCGCGAACATGCCGGGAACCCTACCGCACGGCCGTGCCGTCCACGGGGCAAACAGTCCGTCTCATCCTTCGAGCACCGGACAAAATCATCCCACACGACCCCGTAATGTTTACGAGGTGACCGTGAACGCTAAGACCAGCCCGAGCGCTGGCAACACCTGGCGAGACCTGCCCGCGGCGCAGCAGCCCGAGTACCCCGACACCGAGGCTCTGCGCGCAGTGATCGCGGACCTCGAGTCGTATCCGCCGCTCGTCTTCGCGGGCGAGTGCGACCAGCTGCGCGCCCGGATGGCGGCCGTCGCCAAGGGAGAGGCGTTCCTCCTCCAGGGCGGCGACTGCGCCGAGGCCTTCGACGCGGTGTCCGCCGACCACATCCGCAACAAGCTGAAGACGCTGCTCCAGATGGGTGCCGTCCTGACCTACGCGGCCTCGGTGCCGGTGGTGAAGGTGGGCCGCATCGCGGGGCAGTACTCCAAGCCGCGCTCCAAGCCGACCGAGACCCGCGACGGGGTGACGCTGCCGACGTACCGGGGCGACTCCGTCAACGGCTTCGACTTCACCGAGGCCGCCCGGATCCCGGACCCGGAGCGGCTGAAGCGCATGTACCACGCCTCGGCGTCCACGCTGAACCTGGTGCGTGCCTTCACCACCGGCGGTTACGCCGACCTGCGCCAGGTGCACGCCTGGAACCAGGACTTCGTGCGGACCTCGCCGTCGGGGCAGCGCTACGAGCAGCTGGCGCGCGAGATCGACAACGCGCTGAACTTCATGCGGGCCTGTGGCACGGACCCGGAGGAGTTCAAGACGGTGGAGTTCTTCTCCTCCCACGAGGCGCTGCTGCTGGACTACGAGACCGCCCTGACCCGGGTGGACTCGCGTACCGGCAAGCTGTACGACGTCTCCGGGCACATGGTGTGGATCGGTGAGCGCACCCGGCAGCTGGACGGCGCGCACATCGAGTTCGCCTCGAAGATCCGCAACCCGATCGGCATCAAGCTCGGCCCGACCACGACGGCCGAGGAGGCGCTGCGCTACATCGACCGTCTCGACCCCGAGCGGGAGCCGGGCCGGCTGACCTTCATCGTCCGGATGGGCGCGGACAAGATCCGTGACCGGCTGCCGGAGCTGGTGGAGAAGGTCACCGCCTCGGGTGCCACGGTGGCGTGGGTGACGGACCCGATGCACGGCAACACCTTCGAGGCGGCCTCCGGCCACAAGACCCGCCGTTTCGACGACGTGCTGGACGAGGTCAAGGGCTTCTTCGAGGTCCACAAGTCGCTGGGCACCCACCCGGGCGGCATCCACGTGGAGCTGACCGGTGACGACGTCACCGAGTGCGTGGGCGGCGGCGACGAGATCTTCGTCGACGACCTCCACCAGCGCTACGAGACCGCCTGTGACCCCCGCCTGAACCGCAGCCAGTCCCTGGACCTGGCGTTCCTGGTCGCGGAGATGTACCGGGACCAGTAAGGGCTCCGGCAGAGGGCGCTGGGGCGCGGATCACACCGGATCCGCGCCCCTCCCCCTTTCACGGGTCCGACGGATGGGTTAGGTTAGGTTTGCCTCACCGGGAACGGGATGGCAGGACAGAGACACCGATCCCGTCGGGAGGTGAACCCGCGTGTACGTATGCAGCTGCTTCGGCATCACCGAGGCCCAGGTCAAGCAGCACGCGGAGGACGGCGCCTGCACCCCGCGCCAGATCGCCTCCGCCTGCAAGGCGGGCACGGACTGCGGCTCCTGCGTTCGCCGGATCCAGGCCATCCTCGGCCGGGGCGCCTGCCCCCGCCGCGAGCTGGCCGACCAGGGCGAGCCGGTACTGGCGCAGATCCCGAAGGCGGCCTAGCGCGGCTCAGGTCTCCGGCTGCTCGATCAGCTGGGCCAGGTAGAGCGCCTCACCGAGCTTCTCCAGCAGCTCCAGCTGGGTGTCGAGGTAGTCGATGTGGTGCTCCTCGTCGGCGAGGATGTCCTCGAAGATGTTCGCCGACGTGATGTCGCCCTTCTCGCGGATCACCTTGATGCCCCGCCGGAGCCGGTCGATCGCCTCCACCTCGATCTGCCGGTCCGCCTCGAACATCTCCCGCACGGTCTGTCCGACGCGGACGTGGAACAGCCGCTGGTAGTTGGGCAGCCCCTCCAGGAACAGGATCCGGTCGGTCAGCACCTCCGCGTGCTTCATCTCGTCGAACGACTCGTGCCGCGTGTACTTGGCGAGCTTGTACCAGCCGAAGTTCTCCTGCATCTTCGCGTGCAGGAAGTACTGGTTGATCGCGGTCAGCTCGCCGGTGAGCTGCTCGTTGAGGAACTCGATGACCTCGGGGTCGCCCTGCATCGCAGCGGCTCCTTCCACACGGGTAACGGGGGAGGTGTGCGGCGGCATGATTGCACCGGCGGCGAAGATCGTCCAGTAAGTGCGTACTTAGTAAGTACATGCCGAGTTGGTGGTACTTGTCCGCTTTCCATGAGGGTGGTCAAGGGCACTGCCCAAGGTCTGTCAGGATGGATACATGGGTCATCCGGTGGAGCGAGAGTCTGGAGCAGCGGCAGGGTCCGAGCTTCCGCCGGGTCAGCGGCTCCAGCGCGGCTGGCCGGTCACCCACTACGGGCCGGTGCCGAAGTTCCGGCCCGAGCGCTGGGAGTTCCGCGTCTTCGGCGCCACCGCCGACGGTGACAAGCACACCTGGACCCACGAGGAGTTCACGGCGCTGCCGTACACCACCGTGGTGGCCGATCTGCACTGCGTGACGAAGTTCAGCATGACCGGCGCGGAGTGGGGCGGCATCCCGGCCCGCGCGATCGTGGACCTGGCCCCGCCGGCCCCCGACGTCACCCATGTGATGGTGTGGGCGGAGTACGGCTTCAGCTCCAACCTGCGCCTGGCGGACTTCCTCTGCGACCGCACGATCTTCGCCACCCACAAGGACGGCGAGCTGCTCACCGCCGAGCACGGCTTCCCGGTCCGCCTGATCGTCCCCCACCTGTACGCCTGGAAGGGCCCGAAGTGGGTCCGCGGGGTGGAGTACATGACCGCCGACCGCCGCGGCTTCTGGGAGGAACGCGGCTACCACAACATCGGCGACCCCTGGAAGGAACAGCGCTACTCCTACCAGGAGGAGCCGGGGGACGGCCCGGAGCTGTGACGCCGTGACGCCGCGAGCCGCGGGGCTCAGGCGTCCCTGAGCTTCTTCAGCCGCTCCACGTCCGCCGCGTGTCCCTCCTTGCCGCCGGGCGTCTCGATCACCAGCGGGACGCCCTCGGTCGCGGGGTGGGCCATCAGCGCCCGGAACGGGTCCTCGCCGATGTGACCGGCGCCGATGTTCGCGTGCCGGTCCTTGTGCGCGCCCACCACGTCCTTGGAGTCGTTGGCGTGGATCAGCTTCAGCCGGCCCTCGCCGACCGTGTCCACCAGCAGGTCCAGGGTCTGGTGCATGCCGCTCGGACCGGTCAGGTCGTGCCCTGCGGCGAAGATGTGGCAGGTGTCCAGGCAGACCCCGAGCTTCGGGTGGGCGTCCAGGGCCTCGAAGTACGGGCCGAAGTCCCAGGTGCGCGAGCACAGGGACGCACCCTGCCCGGCCGTCGACTCCAGCAGCAGGAACGGGTCGTCGTCGTGGGTCAGCTCGTCCAGCAGCGGCAGCATGTGCGTGCGCACCTGCTTCAGCGCCACGTCCCGGGCCCGTCCGCCGGTCGCGCTCCCGGTGTGCACCACCACGCCCAGCGCGCCGATCTCCCGCCCGCGCCGCAGCGAGTGCCGCAGGGACTCCACCGACCGCTCCACGGTGGCCTCGGTGTGCGAACCGAAGTTGATCAGGTAGGGGGCGTGGACGTACGCCGGGATCGACTCCTCGGCGCAGGCCGCGCGGAACGCCTCGTCCTGCCGCGGGTTCCCGGCGGGCGTGGCCCAGCCGCGCGGGTTGGCGACGAAGACCTGCACGGTCTCCGCCTTCAGGTCACGGGCGTACGACAGCCCCACGGAGTGCAGGCCGCCGGCCACGGGCACATGACCGCCGACGGGGTTGCGCGGGAGGGACGACTGAACGGGACTCACCCGTTCAGGGTGTCATGTCCGCCCCCGCGCCCGGACCGCGGTCCCCGGTGACCCCGGTCACCGGATGGTGATCGTGACGGTCGACCCCTTGGGCGCCGTGTCGCCGCCCTCCACCGACTGCTTCTTCACGGTGTCGCCGAACAGCCCGAGCAGCCCGCGGTCCTCGTCCACCTTGAACCCGGCGCCCTCCAGCGCCTTGTGCGCGTCGTCGACGCTGTCGCCGACCACGTCCGGCACCTCGACCATCTCGGGGCCCTTGGACAGCGTCAGCGTCACCGTGTCGCCCTCGGCGGCCTGGCTGCCGTCGCCCGGGCTCTGCCGCGCCACCTCGCCCTTGTCGTACTCGGAGTTGACCTGCTGCGGGGCGATCTTCACCTTCAGCCCGGCGTCGGTCAGATCCTGCCGGGCACTGTCCAGGTCCTCCCCGGTGACGTCCGGCACGTCGACCGGGCTGCCCTTGCTGACGGTCAGCGCGATGGCCGAGTCCGCGTGCCGCCGGGTGCCCGCCCGCGGGGTCGTGCCGATCACGGAGCCCTTCGGGACGTCCTCGCTGAACTGCCGGGTCACCATGCCCGGCTCCAGGCCGTCCGCCTTCAGCCGCGCCCGCGCCTGGGCCAGCGGGCGGCCCGCCACGTCCGGCACGTTCACCATCTCCGGGCCGAGCGAGATCGTCAGCGTCACCGAGTCGTGGTCCCGGATCCGGGCGCCCGACGCCGGGTCGCTGCCGATGACCGTGCCCCGCCCGACCGTGTCGTTGTACTCACGCTTGACCCGCCCGGCCTCCAGACCGGCCGCCTTCAGCCGTGCCCGCGCCTGCGCCTCGCTCTTCGACAGCAGCGGCGGCACCTTCGTGAACTGGCCGGAGTTGATGTACCAGACCCCGGCGCCCAGGCCGAGCACCAGCAGCACGGCGACCACGACGGCCGGCACCAGGCGCCGCGGCCGCCGGTCCGGCGCCGGCGGGGCCTGGAGCCGGCTGGTGCGCAGGACGCCGTCGGCGGGCTCGTCCTCGCCCACGGGCAGCGGGCGGGGCACTGTGAGCGAGCGCGGAATCACGCTCGTCCGGTCGTCGGCGTTGTCGTGGTCCGCGGCCAGGGCCTGCGGCGGCAGCGCGTCCAGCTGGACGTCGCTCAGCGCCTCGCGGGCACCCCGCACCTGGGCGAGCAGCGCCACGGCGTCCTGCGGCCGGACCTCAGGGGTGCGCGCGGCGGCCGACGCGACCAGCTCGTCCAGCTCGTACGGCAGCCCCGGCACCAGCGCCGAGGGCGACGGCACGTCCTCGTGGATGTGCTTGTACAGCACCTGGGCGGGGGAGTCCCCGGAGTGCGGCTTCCCGCCCGTCAGCATCTCGTAGAGCACGACACCGCACGCGTACACGTCGACCCGGGGGTCGGCGGTGCCCTGCTCGATCTGCTCGGGCGCCAGGTACGACACGGTCCCGAGCACGGCACCCGTCGTACTGGTCACCGTGTCCACGGACCGCACCAGCCCGAAGTCGGCGACCTTGACCCGGCCGTCGTCCCCTATCAGCACGTTCTCGGGCTTCATGTCGCGGTGCACGAAACCGGCCCGGTGCGCGGCACCGAGCGCGGCCAGCACCGGCTCCAGGATGTCCAGCGCGGCCCGCGGCTGCAGCGCGCCCCGCTCCCGCAGTACGTCCCGCAGGGTGCACCCGGCGACGTACTCCATCGCCAGGTACACGTACGACCCGTCGGTGCCCTGGTCGAAGACCTGGACGACATTGGGGTGGGCCAGCCGGGCGACGGACTTCGCCTCCCGGATGAACCGCTCCACGAAGGAGCCGTCGGCCGCGAGCGTCGGGTGCATCACCTTCAGCGCGAGAACACGGTCGAGGCGGGTGTCCAGGGCCCGGTAGACCGTGGCCATCCCGCCGACCGCGATCCGTGCGTCGACGCGATAGCGGCCGTCGAGCACCTGCCCGACGAGGGGGTCCTGAAGGGTCGTATCCACGCAGGGGAGTCTACGAGGGACGACCGACAGTGCCGCGCGTTGCGCCGTTCGGGGGGCGGAATGCAGCAGAGCTGTGACTCTCGTGCGATCTGTCACTCATGTGATCAGAAGGCCGGGCGTTCCGGATCCAGGTGGGCGCGGCCCTCGGCGGGCGAGGAGGCCTCGGCGAAGTGCCGCCGCGGGATCCGCCCCGCCAGCCGGGCCAGCCGGCCCGCCTCCACCGCGTGCCTCATCGCGGCGGCCATCGTCTCGGGCTCCTGCGCGCGCGTGACGGCGGAGGCGAGCATCACCCCCGCACAGCCCAGCTCCATCGCCAGTGCCACGTCCGAGGCCGTACCGGCCCCCGCGTCCAGGATCACCGGCACGCGCGCGTGCTCCACGATCAGCTGGAAGTTGTGCGGATTGCGGATGCCGAGCCCCGAGCCGATCGGCGAGCCCAGCGGCATCACGGCCGCACAGCCGACGTCCTCCAGCTTCCGCGCGAGCACGGGATCGTCGTTGGTGTACGGCAGCACCGTGAACCCGTCGTCCACGAGCGTCTCGGCCGCCTCCAGCAGCTCCACCGGGTCCGGCAGCAGCGTCCGCTCGTCGGCGATGACCTCCAGCTTGATCAGGTCCGTGCCCAGCGCCTCCCGGGCGAGCCGCGCGGTCAGCACGGCCTCCCCGGCGGTGAAGCAGCCCGCCGTGTTCGGCAGCACCCGGATGCCCAGCTTCTGCAGCACCGACAGCACCGAGCCGTGCACGGAGGGGTCCACCCGGCGCATCGCGACCGTGGTCAGCTCCGTACCGGAGGCGAGCAGCGCCCGCTCCAGCACCTCCAGGCTGGGCGCGCCGCCCGTGCCCATGATCAGCCGGGACGAGTAGGTCGTACCCCCCAGCACCAGGGAATCGTCGGCCATGGCTCAGCCTCCTTGAACGGCGGTGAGGACTTCGACGCGATCACCCTCCGCGAGCGCGGTGGAGGCCCACTGCGCGCGCGGGACGACGGTCTCGTTGACGGCCGCGGCCACCCCGGAGGGCGCCGGGGTGAGGGTCGTCACGAGCGAGTCGAGAGGGGTGCCCGGGGCGATCTCCCGGCGCTCCCCGTTGACGGAGATCGAGATGGTGACGGACATGCTCATGCGGACTGCTCCAGGAGTACGGCGCCGAAGCGCTGCGGGGTGAACGGGCGGGCCTCCTCCGGCAGCGCACCGCCGGCCAGCACCTGCGCCATGACGTCCCCGGTGACGGGCGTGAGCAGCACCCCGTTGCGGTAGTGCCCGGTGGCCAGCAGCAACCCGGCCAGGCCGGACGGGCCGAGGAGCGGCGCGTTGTCGGGGGAGCCGGGGCGCAGCCCGGCCCGGGTCTCGGTGAGCGGCAGCTCGGTGATGCCCGGCACCAGCTCATGGGCGTCGCGCAGCAGCTCGTACACGCCGCCCGCGGTGACCGTCGTGTCCCAGCCCAGCTCCTCGCTGGTGGCGCCGACGACCAGTTCGCCGTTCTCCCGGGGCACCAGGTAGACCTGGCCGCCGCGGACCACGGCCCGCACCGTCCGGCTCAGGAACGGCGCGAACCGTTCGGGCACCGTCAGCCGCAGCACCTGCCCCTTGACCGGCCGCACCGGCGGCACCAGGGCCTCGGGCACGCCCGCCAGCCGTCCGCTCAGGCTGCCGGCCGCGAGCACCACCTGCCCGGCGCGCAGCCCGGTGCCGTCCGCGGTGGTGACCCCGGCGGCCCGGCCCGCCACCACGTCCAGCCGCTCGGCCCACGCCCGGTGGAACACCACTCCGGTCCGCTCGCACGCGGCCACCAGGGCCGCCGCCAGCCGGCGCGGGTCGATCTGGTGGTCGCCGTCGACCCGCAGCCCACCGCGCACCCCGGGCGCCAGCATCGGCTCCAGGCGCCGGCACTCCCGCCCCGACAGCCACTCGGCGTCGAGCCCGCAGCGCTGCTGGAGGGCGTGCAGTTCCCGCAGGTGGGCACGGTCGTCGGCGTCGAGCGCGACCGCGAGGGTGCCGCTGCGGCGGTAGCCGAGGTCGTGCCCGGTCAGTTCGGTCAGCTCGGCCGCGAAGTCCGGATAGCGGCGGGCGGACTCCAGGTTCAGGGCGAGCAGCCGCTCCTCGCCGTAGTGCAGTTCGGAGACCGCGGCCAGCATCCCCGCCGCGACCCGTGCGGCCCCGCCCCCGGGCTCGGGGTCCACGACGGCCGTGGCGAGCCCGCGCTGCGCGGCGCGCCAGGCCGTGACCAGACCGATGATTCCGCCCCCGACGACGAGGACGTCGGACGTGCGTGACGACATGGGCGTCAGCCCCTCCCTTCGCCGGCATGACCCGGATCAGGTTCGTACGGTCGGAGGCCGCCAGCCTCCCTCTCAGCCCGGTGCGTCCGGGCTCCCGCGAGTGCTTGTACGGTGGCCACCCTAGCCCGCCCCGCTCGCCGCCCGTAAGGGAGCCCCTCGCCGTGCCCCGTTCGCTCGACGGACTGATCCTCGCCCCCGTGGCGGACCAAGCCCCAGGTCAGGTGGGTACCGGAACCCGGTTCGCGTACCACGAGAAGGACGGCGAGATCTGGGCCGGGTACGCGGGCGGCGACGTCGTGCGCGGCCATCTGATCGGCACGCGCGCGGGGGACCGGCTCGACTTCCGGTACGTGCAGTTGCGGACCGACGGCACGACGGCCTCCGGGCACTGCGTGTCGACGGTCGTCGAACTGCCCGACGGTCGCGTGCGACTCGAGGAGGACTGGCAGTGGGAGTCGCGGCCCGGTAGCGGGACGAGCGTTGTGGAACAGGTCACCGAGCACGCCCCCTGACTGACAGTCCGTCACGTGTCTATGGTGATCAGGTGAGCGAGCAGACAGCGGAACAGGGCACGTCACAGGCGCGGCGCGCGGTCGTCGTCGGCGCGGGCATGGCCGGGGTGCAGACCGCGGTCGCCCTGCGGGAACAGGGCTTCACGGGCACCGTCACCATCATCGGCGCCGAGCCGCACCAGCCGTACGACCGGCCGCCGCTGTCGAAGGCCGTCCTGCTCGGCAAGGCCGAGGACTCCGCCTTCGAGGTCGACTTCGAGTCGCTCGGCGTCGAGCTGCGGCTCGGCTGCGAGGTGCTGGGCCTGCGCCCCGCCGCGCACGAACTGGACACCGAGGCGGGTCCGGTGCCGTACGACGTCCTGGTCCTGGCCACCGGCGCCGAGCCGATCACGCTGCCCGGCACCGAGGGCGTCCCCGGGGTGCACCTGCTGCGCACCCTGGACGACGCCGAGCGGCTGCGGCCGGTGCTCGCCCGGCAGCACGACATCGTGGTCGTCGGCGCCGGCTGGATCGGCGCCGAGTTCGCCACCGCCGCGCGCGAGGCCGGCTGCGCGGTGACCGTCGTGGAGGCCACCGACCGGCCGCTCGCCGGCGCCCTGCCCGCCGAGGTCGCCGCCCCCATGGCCGGCTGGTACGCCGACGCCGGCGCCGAGCTGCGCACCCACGCGCGCGTGGAGCGCGTCGAGCCCGGCGCGGTCGTGCTCGACGACGGCACCCGGCTGCCCGCGGGCGCGGTCGTCGTCGGCATCGGCGCCCGCCCCGCCACCGCCTGGCTGGCCGGTTCCGGCATCGAGCTGGGCCCGCACCACGAGGTCCTCGCCGACGCCCACCTGCGCACCAACGTGCCCGACGTGTACGCCGTCGGCGACTGCGCCTCCTTCCCCTCGGCCCGCTACGGCGAGCGGCTGCTCGTCCACCACTGGGACAACGCCCTGCAGGGGCCGCGCACGGTCGCCGCGAACATCCTCGGCGAGACCCCGGCCGCCTACGACCCGGTGCCGTACTTCTGGTCGGAGCAGTTCGGCCGGTTCGTGCAGTACGCCGGTCACCACGCCGCGGCCGACCGCACGGTGTGGCGCGGTGACCCGTCCGGCCCCGCCTGGACGGTCTGCTGGCTCCGTGAGGGCCGCCTGGCGGCCCTCCTGGCGGTGGGCCGCCCGCGCGACCTGGCCCAGGGCCGCCGCCTGATCGAATCGGGCCGCGGCATGGACCCGGAGGCGCTGGCGGATCCGGGACGGCCCCTGAAAGAAGCAACGGCCACCTGATCGGCGCCACCGGAGGACAGCCGTCCCCGGGGGCGAGGGACAGGTCGATGCCGGGGCGTGACCGGCCACGACAGTGCTGCAGCCGGACGACGACCCGTCGCGGCACCCGGCGGAGCGGATCGCGGCCGAACCGGCGGAGCGCCTACCCTTGGTGCCGTGACCGAGATTGACGCAAAGATCGATGCTCTCGTCCCCGCCTGGCTCACCCTCCCCGACATCGCCGAACAGTTCGGCGTCGAGGTGACGCGTGTGCGGCAGCTGGTCAAGGAGGGCCAGCTCATCGCCGTACGCCGCGGTGAGAACCGGGCGCTGCACGTCCCCGCCGCCTTCATCGACGGGGACAAGGTCGTCAAGGGCCTGTCCGGCACCCTGACGCTCCTGAGGGACGACGGCTTCACGGTCGAAGAGATGATCGAATGGCTCTTCACCCCCGACCCGACCCTGCCCGGCACGCCCGCGCAGGCCCTCAGCGAGAATCGCGGCACGGAGGTGAAGCGCCGGGCCCAGGCGCTCGCCGTCTGAGCCGACCCGCACCAGGGGTGGCGTGCGGGCCCCACCTACGTGGACAAGCCGCTCGCCTACGAACTCGCCGACTCCGAACGGCTG
>NZ_JBFBBK010000045.1:0-38599 GCF_040682635.1 Streptomyces sp. NPDC051133 | reverse complement strand
CGCCACCGACGCCCCCGGTCCAGGCCCCATGTTCACGTTGTCTCCCCTCGCCGGGGGGGGGGCGGGCCGCGCCCCCCCCCCCACCCGCGCCAACCGCCAGGGACACCGACCACGGGGGGACCTCACCATGTCCGACACCGCCCGCGCCGCACTCGCCGACGCCCGCCTGTACCTCTGCACGGACGCCCGCAGGCGCCAGGGCGATCTGCCGGAGTTCCTGGACGCGGTCCTGGCCGGCGGTGTCGACATCGTGCAGCTGCGCGACAAGGGCATGGAGGCCGCCGAGGAGCTGGAGCACCTGGAGGTCTTCGCCGAGGCCTGCGCCCGGCACGGCAAGCTCCTCGCGGTCAACGACCGGGCGGACGTCGCCCACGCCGCCGGCGCCGACGTGCTGCACCTCGGCCAGGGCGACCTGCCGGTCCCTGCGGCCCGCGCCGTCCTCGGCGACGGGGTGCTGATCGGCCGCTCCACGCACGCCGAGGCGGAGGCCGCCGCGGCTGCCGTCCAGGAGGGCGTCGACTACTTCTGCACCGGCCCCTGCTGGCCCACCCCCACCAAGCCCGGCCGGCACGCGCCCGGCCTGGACCTGGTCCGGTACACGGCCGGTCTGGACACCGACCGCCCCTGGTTCGCCATCGGGGGCATCGACCTCGCAAACCTGGACCAGGTGCTGGACGCCGGTGCCCGCAGAGTGGTCGTCGTCCGCGCGATCACCGAGGCCGGCGACCCGGGTGCGGCCGCGGCCGAGTTCGCCAAGCGGCTCCGGCAGCTCTAGCCGCGCCGCGTCGCGGCGGCCGCTGTCCGCGTTTTTGTCCAAGGGATGGACAGGATGCCGACAATTCGGGCAAATCACCGGCGTCCGGTTGGGGGACCGCCCACCCCTGGCTAACCTGCCCGTATGGCCCTCGGAACCGCATCCACCAGGACTGATCGCGCACGCACCGTGCGCGACATCCTCGCCACCGGCAAGACGACGTACTCGTTCGAGTTCTCGGCGCCGAAGACCCCCAAGGGCGAGCGGAACCTGTGGAGCGCCCTCCGGCGGGTCGAGGCGGTCGCCCCCGACTTCGTCTCCGTGACCTACGGCGCCGGCGGTTCCACCCGCGCGGGCACGGTCAAGGAGACGCAGCAGATCGTCGCCGACACCACGCTCACCCCGGTCGCCCACCTCACCGCGGTCGACCACTCCATCGCCGAGCTGCGCAACATCATCGGCCAGTACGCGGACGCCGGGATCCGCAACATGCTCGCCGTGCGCGGCGACCCGCCCGGCGACCCGATGGGCGAGTGGGTCCCGCACCCCAAGGGACTCGCCTACGCGGCCGAACTCGTCCGGCTCATCAAGGAGTCGGGCGACTTCTGCGTGGGCGTCGCCGCGTTCCCCGAGATGCACCCCCGCTCCAGCGACTGGGACTCCGACGTCGCCCACTTCGTGGACAAATGCCGTGCGGGCGCCGACTACGCCATCACACAGATGTTCTTCCGGCCGGAGTCGTATCTCCGGCTGCGCGACCGCGTCGAGGCGGCGGGCTGTGACACCCCGGTCATCCCCGAGGTCCTGCCCGTCACCAGCGTGAAGATGCTGGAACGGTTGCCGAAGCTCAGCAACGCCCACTTCCCGGACGCCCTGAAAGAGCGGATCCTCACAGCGAAGGACGATCCGGCGGCGGTACGCTCCATCGGTATCGACTTCGCCACGGAGTTCTGCGCACGGCTGCTGGCCGAGGGAGTGCCCGGACTGCACTTCATCACGCTCAACAACTCCACGGCGACCCTGGAAATCTACGAGAACCTGGGCCTGCACCACCCCCCGCAGGCCTAGACCGGCCGCACCGCGATACGACACACTGCGTAGCGGCCACTGGGAGAGGGGCGTACATGGGCTGGACGGTCCTCTACATCGCGTTCGGCGTCGTCGCACTGTGGCTGCTGGGCGAGGTGCTGCTGCAGTACAAGGCGCGGCTGCGCTGGCGGCTGCTGGCCTTCGCCGGCTTCCTCGGCGTCGTGCTCGGCGTGCTGATGCCCTCCGTGATCGTGATCGGCCTCGGCGCGATCGCCTTCGCGATCGGCCAGACGTACGTCACGCTGTCCTTCCGCCGCGGCTTCGCCGCCGGCTGGGCGGTCAAGCGCCCCGACGCCGAGACCGACGGCGGCAGCAAGCGCCGCCGCGGCAGGGCCGACCGGCACGACGAGGGCCCGGAGGACTCCGGCCCGGAGCCCGTGGCCCCCGGCGACGACCGGGACGCAGGCCAGGGCGCCTACGGCCAGGGCGAGTACGACGACGACTACGACCGCGACGACGTGTTCACCCCGGCCCGCCCCGAGCCGGGCGCCGCCGAGACCACCACCGTCTACGAGCCGCAGCCCATGCCCGACGACACCGGCTCCTACGGCGTCTACGGCGACACCGCCTACGCGCACACCGCCCAGCCCCAGGCCGACGAGCAGCAGGGCTACGCCTACGACTACTCGGGCTACGGCCAGCAGGGCTACGGCTACGACGCCGCCGGCCAGCAGGGCTACGCCAACTACTCCGACCCGTACATCGGCAGCCAGTCCTACGGCGAGGCGTCCTACGACCAGGGCTACGCCCAGCAGTACGGTCAGCAGGGCTACGCGCAGGAACCGTACGCCACCGGCGGCTACGGCGAGACCCCGGCCGCCGGGGTGTGGGTGCCGCAGCAGCGCACCGACGAGACCTACGGCGGCGAACTCCCGCAGGAGCAGCCGTACCCCTACCAGGGCCAGCCCCAGGGGCCGGCGCAGCACCCGCAGCCCGGCACCGCCGGGTACGACGAGCAGTACCGCTTCTGAGACTCAGCCCTTCGTCACTGCGAGCCCCGGAAACCCGGGCCCTCGACGATCAGCCCCGCCACCAGCGCGCCCGACATGCCCGCGTGCGGCAGACCGCCGCCGGGGTGGGACCAGCCGCCGGCGGTGAACAGACCCGGTAGCGCCGTGCTGTTGGCCGGGTGCAGCACGCCCTCCGGAGCGGCCAGGGCCGGCGGCGGGACGGCACCGCCCGTCGCGCCCGTCTCCCGCTCGGTGTCCAGGGGCGTGCGGACCTCCCGCCACAGCACGCGCCCGCGCAGCCCCGGCACGGCACGCTCGGCGGCCGCGGTCATCCGGTCCGCGAAGGCGTCGGCGGCACCCGGGGCGGCCCAGTCGTACTCCGTCGCGGCCGGCACCGTCGCCGTCAGCACCACCGACTCGTGCTCCCCGTCGGGGCGCAGCGCCGGGTCGTCCGGGCGGTCGACCAGGACCGTCGGCAGCTCCGGCACCGTCCCGTACCGGAACAGCTCGAGATCATCGCCGCCGTGGGCGGAGTGCACCACCGTGCGGTGCACGGCGTCGCTCCCGCGGGCGCCGCGCAGCGCCAGGCAGACCACCATCCGGCCCGGGTGACGGTCCTCGTGTTCCGGCGGGACGTCCTGCGCGCCGTACAGCTGCCTGCCCGGGACCAGGCCGCCCAGCCGCCAGGGGCCCGTGCCCACGACGAAGTCGGCCTCGGCCACCGTGCCCCCGGCCGACTCCACGCCGGCCACCCGGCCGTCCTTCTCCAGGACCCGGACCACCTCGGTGCCGAAGACGAACTCGACGCGCCGCTGCAGACACCGCTCGTACACCGCGCGCGCCAGCTCCCGGATCCCGCCGCGCACGTACCAGGTGCCGAACGCGTGCTCCATGTAGGGCAGTACGGCCGCGCTCGCCGGGGCGATCCCGGGATCGACGCCGTACGCGAGCGCCCAGCCGTCCAGCAGCTGGGCCAGCCGTGGGTCGCGCAGCTCCCAGGCGCCGATCTCGTGCAGCTTGACCGCGCGCCGCGTGCGCCAGCGCCGCTTGTGCGGAACGCCCGGGTACGGCTCCTTCTCGTCCAGCACCTGCCAGTTCGGCCACAGCGGCTCCTCCAGCAGCGGGCGGCGGGTGCGGTCCCAGGCCTCGCGGGCCCGCACCAGGAAGTCGCCCCAGCGCCCGCCCGCCCCCGCGCCCAGCGCCTCGTCCAGCGCCGCGACCACGCCCTCGCGCGAGGCGTTCGGCAGGGACACCTCGGTGCCGTCCGCGAAGACATGCCGTGACGACGGGTCGACCTGGACCAGCTCGACGCAGTCCTCCAGCGGCTCCTTGCCCGTCTTCACGAACAGATCGCGGTACACCGCGGGCAGCGTCAGCAGCCCCGGGCCGGTGTCGAAGGCGAACCCGTCCCGCTCGAAACGGCGCACCGCACCGCCGTACGTCTCCGTACGCTCGTACACCGCCACCCGGTGGCCCGCGACGGCCAGCCGGGCAGCGGCCGCCATCGCGCCCATCCCGGCGCCGATCACCGCAATCCGTGCCATGCCTGCGACTTTATCGACCGCCACTGACAGTCCGGCCCGCGGGCGGCCGCCCGGGCCGTCCCGCGTCCCGGGCCCGCGTGCGGACGGCTGAGTATCCGTACTCAGAGGGCGAGATGAGTACGCGCGCGGATGGGCGACGGCCCGCCCGGACGGGAGAGTGGGTGCACGGCAAGGGGGGCGCGGCCCGGCACCGCCGACACGGGGCGGCGGAACGGTGCCCGCCCGCCGGCCGCTCCTTCCGCCGATCCGTCGGCGGAAGCGAGCCGGGGGACCCGGGGGCCGACCACCCACGGGACCGACGGGGGAAGACCGTACGGGGGAGTACGGGGGAGTACGGGGAGCGGGAAGGGCGCCCGTCCGGCAGCGGACGGGCGCCCTTCCCGTGTCGTCGTCCCCGGCGCTCTCCTGCCCCGCCCGGTCAGGCCTTGCCGCTCACCCGGCCCTGGAGCAGCCGGGACAGGGCCGCGTGGACGTCGTCCAGGGAGCGCTCCGGCTGGAAGGACTTCCAGTCCAGGGCGGCCACCAGGACCATGCCGACCAGCGCCGCCGCCGTCAGCTGCACGTCGATCTCGTCGCTGAACTCCCCGGCCGCCACGCCCTCGCGCAGCACCCCCTCGACCACCGCGACGGCCTCCTGCCGGACCACCATCAGCGTGGACTGCCAGGCCCGGTTGGTGCGCCACAGCTCGGCCACGTACAGCTGGGTGAAGGCCGGGTAGCGGTCGATGAAGACCAGGCCCGCGCGGACCATCGCGTCCAGCGCGTCCACCCTGCCGCCGCCCTCGGCCGCCGTCCGCTCGGCCGCCTCCCGGAGGGAGGCCGTGAGCAGGCCCACGCCGTGCCGCAGCAGCTCCTCGAAGAGGACCGACTTGCTCGCGAAGTTGTAGTAGACCGTGCCCTTCGCGACCCCGGCCCGCTCGGCGATCTCGTCCACCGTGGTCGCGGAGAAGCCCTGCTCGGCGATGAGCGTGACGGCCGCCTCGTAGAGCTTCTGCCGGGTGGCCTCGCGGCGCGTGCTGCCGCCGGACCTGGCGCTGCTGCTTTCCATGGCCCCGATTCTCACAGGTACGCGCGTGTGCGGGGTCCTCCCGGGGATCACAGGCTCAGCTCGGGGTGCAGCCGGTCCAGCGTCCACACCTGGCGGCGCCGGGCCGCGAGCGCGGTCAGCGCGAGCGCGCCCGCGGTG
Organism: Streptomyces sp. NPDC051133; assembly: GCF_040682635.1. NCBI lineage: Bacteria > Bacillati > Actinomycetota > Actinomycetes > Kitasatosporales > Streptomycetaceae > Streptomyces > Streptomyces sp. NPDC051133. The sequence goes on along the minus strand of NZ_JBFBBK010000045.1, from coordinate 33,076 downwards.
AACGCGGTCAGCACACCGCACGCCTGCCACACCGGGCCGAGCCCGCCGCCCGTGATCAGCCGGCGCAGCGCCTCCACGATGTAGCTCATCGGCAGGAAGGGGTGGATGTCGTTGAAGAAGCCCGGGCTGGTCTGCACGGGGTAGGTGCCGCCCGCCGAGGTCAGCTGGAGCATCAGCAGCGCGAGCACGAGGATCCGGCCGGCCGCGCCGAAGCGGGCGTTCAGCCACTGCACGATCGCCCCGAAGCACGCCGTGACCAGGAACAGGAAGCCGATCGTGCCGGCCGCCCGCAGCATCTGCAGCCCGATCGCCCAGTGCAGCACGGCCATCAGCGCCACCACCTGCAGCACGCCCACGGCGACCACCGGCAGCCAGCCGGCCAGCGCGATCCGCCAGGCCGGCGAACCGGCCGCGAGCGCACGCCGGTTGAGCGGCGGGATCAGCATGTAGGCGACCATCGCGCCGACCCACAGGGACAGCGGGATGAAGTACGGGGCGAACCCGGTGCCGTAGTTCGGCGCCTTGTGCAGGTCGTGCGAGGCCAGCTGGACCGGGTCGGCCATCACGCCGGTCCGCCGGTCGCGGTCCTGCTTGTCGTAGTCCGGGATCCGCTTCGCGCCGTCGTGCAGGCCGCCGGCGAGCTTCCCGGAGCCGCCGACCAGCTTGTACAGGCCGCCGTCGAGGGTCTGGGCGCCCGTCCGCGCCGTGCCGATGCCCTTGTCCAGGGCGTTCGCGCCGGACTTGGCGGTGCCGAGGCCGGTGTGCAGCTTCTCGGCTCCGTCGGCGACCTTGTGCGCACCGTCGTTGAGCTTGTTGATCTTCTTGACGGCGTCGTCGACGTCCTCGGAGAGATGCGGCGCGCGCTTCGCGAGGGCCTTGGCCTGTTTCTGCAGCGTGCCCAGGTTGTCCCGCATCGTCTTCAGGTCGCCGTTCTGGTCGGCGATCAGCGTGTTCAGGTCGTCGGCGACGTCGGCCACGTCGGCCGCGGCCTGCCGGGCCTTCTTCAGCTCCGGGCAGGCCGGGTCGGGGATCGTGGCCGGAGCGCAGCGCGCCTTGTAGATCCCGTCCAGAACGGCCGAGGAGGCGTGGGCGGTTGTGGCGGCTCCCGGCGCGAGCTTCACCAGGACGGCGAGGTTGTCCTGGACCGTCTTGGCCGAGTCCGCCACCAGCTCGGCGGTGTCCCCGATGGTCTTCTCGTTGCCCTTCAGATACGGGCCGGCCTGGCCGTAGACGCCGTTGACCTCGTCGGCGAGCCTCTGCGTGCCGTCGGCGACCTGCCGGGAGCCCGTCTGCAGGTCGCCGGCGCCGCCGTCGAGCTTCTTCAGGCCCTTGGCCAGCTTGCCGCTGCCGCTCTTGGCGTCCTTCAGCCCGTCGGCGAGGTCTTTGGAGCCCTTCTCCGCCTTCCCGATGCCGCCGTTGAGCCTGTCGGCGCCCTCGGCGGCAGTGACGGTCTTGTCGTGGATGCCGGAGAAGGAGACGAAGATCTTGTCCAGGAAGGTCCGGGAGGCCTTGCTGGACGCGGCCGAGCGCACCTCGTTGAAGACGGTGCGGGAGATCTGGCCGACGATGTAGTTGTTCGCGTCGTTGGTGCGCACCCGCAGGGCACCGGTCTGCGGGGAGCCGCCCGAACTGGAGGCGATGCGCCGGCTGAAGTCGGCCGGCATGGTCAGCGAGAGGTAGTAGGTGCCGTTCTCGACGCCCTCCCGTGCCTCCGCGTCGCTGACCTCGTGCCATTCGAAGGTGCGGCTGTCGCGCAGCCCGGCCACGATGTCGTCGCCGGCGGTGATCTTCTTCCCGCTCGCGGTGGCGCCCTTGTCGTCGTTCACCAGGGCCACCGGGATCCGGTCCAGACGGCCGTAGGGGTCCCAGAAGGACCACAGGTACAGGGCGCCGTACAGCAGCGGCAGGACGAGCAGCGCGACGAGGGCGGCGCGTGGCAGTTTCCCGCGTCCGAAGCGCCTCAGCTCAAGCGCGGCCAGCTTCGGTGAGCGCATCGCCGGCTGCCTCCTTCCGGTCCGTGTCCTGCTGCTCGACGTCGTGCCGCTCGGCGTCGTCGTGTGCGTCGTCGTCCCGCGCGGTGTGCTGCTGCCCGGTGTCCTGCCGCTCGCCCGATGCGGCCACCTGCCCGGTCCGCACCGCGACGCAGTCCTCGGGGGCGGTCCGGCACACGGCCACGACCGTCGTCCCCGCGCGCGTGAGCGAGCGCAACAGGTCCCAGACCTGGGCGCGCTCGGCGTCCGAGAGCTTCACGTCGATGTCGTCCACGCCGAGCAGACGGGGCCGGCCGAGGAGGGCGAGCGCGAGGGACAGGCGCAGTTCCTGGATCCGCTCCAGGTCCCGTACGGCGGTCCGGGACCCCTTGGGGAGCGTCTCCAGGTCCAGCCCGGCGGCGGCCAGGGCCGCGTCGACACGCAGCCGTGCCTCGTGCCTGCGCTGGGCTCGGGGCCGCAGCACCTCGCGCAGGGAGTCGCCGAACCGGCTCTGCAGCAGCGCCCGTTCGCGCAGGTGCTCGCCGACGGTGAGGGCCGGCTCCAGGTCGGTCACCCCGGCCACGGCGGCCACCGCCGCGACGCGGCGCAGCCCCGCCATGTGCCGGGGAAGTTTGAACTCGCCGACCGTGGCCACCCCTTCGGTGGGCTTCATCCGTCCCGTGAGCGCGAGCAGCAGGGAGGTGCGGCCGGAGCCGGACGGTCCCTCGACCGCGATCAGTGAGCCAGGCTCGGCGTCGAGGGTGACGCCGCGGAAGGCGTACCCCCGTGGCCCCTTGAGCCCGAGGCCCTCGGCCGTGACGTGTGCGCCGTCCACAAGTCCCCCTGTTCTCCTGTCCGGAGTTTTTGAACTGACTGGTCAGTGCAAAAATACGCCCGAACCTACGATCGAGGCAAAAGCGCAGGTCAGAACGGATTGTCAGTGCCATACCTCACGATGGGCACATACGGCACCCGTGCCGTCACCCAGACGACAGGAGGTTCGTCATGGCCAACCCGTCCGCAGCCGCCGCCCGCCGGCGCCGCGCCACCGGCCCTGCCCCCTCACTGACCGGCCCGGCGAGCGACGTGCACCCCGTTCTCCGCCGGACCACGGCCCCGCCCGCCGCCCTCGACCTGCTCGCCCAGGCCCGCGCCGGACTGGAGGAGGCCGCCGTCCTGGAAACGCCGAACGAGCGCTATGCGACGGCCCATCTCGCCGCCCTGCGCACCGCCGCCGCCGTGCTCGCCGCCCGGGGCCGCCCCGAGACCGCCCCGCGCCGCCGGGCCCGGATCCGCAGCGCCTGGGAGGTGCTCCCCGAGATCGCACCCGAACTGACCGAGTGGAGCGCGCTGTTCGCCTCCGGAGCCGCCCGCCGCGCCCGCGCCGAGGCCGGCATCCGCGGCGCGGCCGGACAGCGGGACGCCGACGACCTGATACGCGACGTGGCGATGTTCATCCGCCTCGTGGAGCGGATGCTGGTCCTCCAGCCGGTCCTGCCCCAGCCCCGCCGGGACCCGGAGGAGCGGGACGGCCCGGGTGCCCGCGGTGACCTCCCGGACGCGGGCTGAGTACCGGCAGGTCCGCCGAGCGAGACGCACACGGCCGTTCACCGCCGCGGTGACCGGGCAGGGCGGCGGAGGCAATAGGGTGGAGGGCGCCTGAAGCGTTCCGCCCTGCCGAGGAGTCAACTGCCGTGTCGGACCCGAGCCGCCCCCGCGCCTCCCTGCGTACCGCCGTGGTCTGGGAGGTCCTCCAGGACGCCCTCGACCGCCGGGTCAAGGCGACGGGACGGGAGTCGCTGGACGTCCTCGACACCGGCGGCGGCAGCGGCAACTTCGCCGTGCCCGTCGCCCGTCTCGGCCACCGCGTCACGGTGGTCGACCCGAGCCCCAACGCGCTCTTCGCGCTGGAGCGCCGCGCCGCCGAGGCCGGCGTCGCCGATCGCGTCGCGGGCGTCCAGGGCGACGCGCACGGCCTGTTCGACGTGGTCGAGCGCGGTGGCTACGACGCGGTGCTCTGCCATGGCGTCCTGGAGTACGTGGACGACCCGGCCGAGGGCGTGCGCAACGCGGTCGCCGCGCTGCGCTCCGAGGGCGTGCTCAGCCTGCTCGCCGCGGGGCTCGGCGGCGCCGTGCTCGCCCGCGCCCTGGCCGGCCACTTCACGGAGGCCCGGCAGGCGCTGCGGGACCCCGACGGCCGCTGGGGCGACGGCGACCCGGTGCCGCACCGGTTCACCGCCGAGCAGCTCACCTCGCTGGTCGAGGGCGCGGGGCTGCGGGTCGGCGCGGTGCACGGCGTGCGGGTCTTCGCCGACCTCGTGCCCGGCGTCCTGGTGGACACCGAGCCCGGCGCCGTCGACGCCCTGCTGAAGCTGGAGGCCGCGGCGGCCGAGTTGCCCGCGTTCCACTCCGTGGCTACGCAGCTGCATGTGCTCGGAGAGACGCCGGGTGCCGCCGAGGGCTGAGCGCACTGCCGGGACGAGCCGCTGATCAGCGGCTCGGCGGCGGATGGAGTACGCCACAAGACCCCCGATCGAGGGGTTTGCGCCGTATGATCGAGGTACACCACCCGGCATGACGGGTCGGCCGCCGGGGAATGGAAGCCTCAGCGAGCCGGGGCGCCATGACGGATTCCGGTTGGCCAATTGGCGTAGAGGGGCGGGTTTCACGGGGGCGATTCCCTGCCTATCCTGAAGGGACCCCCCGGGTCGCCCCGGCGACTGCACGATGAGGAGGACTCCGTGCCGCTCTCGGAGCACGAGCAGCGCATGCTCGAGCAGATGGAGCGAGCGCTGTACGCCGAAGATCCCAAGTTCGCGTCAGCGCTTGAGGGAAGTGGGCTGCGGACGTACACCCGGCGGCGGGTCTACCAGGCGGTCGCGGGCTTCCTCGTGGGTATCGCGCTCCTCATGGCCGGAATGGTCGCGCAGTTGATCTGGGTCAGCGTGGTGGGTTTCCTCGTCATGCTGGGCTGCGCCGTACTCGCCGTCACGGGCTGGCGCAAGACACCGAAACCGGGTGAGCAGCCCGCGGGCGCCGCTCGCCGGCAGGTGCGGCCCAAGCGTTCCGTGATGGACCGGATCGAGCAGCGCTGGCAGCGCCGCCGGGACGAACAGGGCCACTGACCCGCTGCCCCGGCCAGCACCTCCTCAGGGCCGCGGCACAGCGCACAGCAGACCTCCGTGAGGGGCGGACACCGTCCGGTGTCCGCCCCTCACGCGTGTCTCCGAGGCGTCTCTCAGCCCTGCTGCTGCGAGGGCCGGCGCAGCGTCGGCCGGGCCGCCGCCAGCCGGGTCCGAAGCGCCGACCAGCGCGCCGACAGCGCCCACAGCACCTGCACCGACGAGCGGGGCAGGAACAGCGCCCGCAGCCGGGCCCCGGTGCCCACCGCGGCCCGCAGCCCCACGGTCACCCGGTGCACGTCCGCCGCCGCCCCGGCCGCCGGCCGCGGCCGGGGTGCGTACAGCACCTGCTCCACCGCGTCCGCCACCCGGTGCACCGCGGCCCCGGCCTCCGGGTCGAGACGGCCGAGCCGGACGATCCGGGCGGCGGCCCCGCGCGGAGTCAGCGACTCGTCCGGCACGATGCCGTGGTCCCAGGCGCTGTCCGTCAGCTCCTGCCAGGCGGCCAGCGTGTGCGCCACCGCGCCCGCCTCCGTGCGCGCGTACCCGCCCAGCCGCACCGAGCGCGTCCGCGCCCGCCACAGCAGCGGCGACAGCGGCACCGTCAGCACCAGGAGCCCGGCCGGCACGAGCAGCAGATACCACCACGGGCCGCCGCCGCTGCCGCCGCTGTGCGGGGCCGCCGCCGCGGACGGGCCGTCGCAGCCCTGCACCCTGCGGGCCTCGGTCGAGCAGCTCTCGCTGGCCGAAGGCGCCGTCGAGGGCGCCGAGGAGGCGTTCTTGGACGGCAGGGCCGGGTCCGGCAGCGAGGTGCCGGGCGTGTGCGACAGGGTGTACGACGGCGTGGTGCCGCGGGTCGGGGTGGGCTCGAAGCGGGTCCAGCCCACGCCCTCGAAGTACAGCTCGGGCCAGGCGTGGGCGTCCTTCTGGTTCACCGCGACCGTGCCGTCGGCCTGCGGAGTGCCGGGCGCGAAGCCCACCGCGACCCGGGCCGGGATGCCGAGGGTGCGGGCCATCGCCGCCATCGCGAAGGAGAAGTGGACGCAGAAACCCTCCTTCTTCTTCAGGAAGTTCGCGATGGCCTGCGGCCCGGTGCCGACCTCCACCTGGGTGTCGTACTGGAAGCCGCCGCTGACCGAGAACCAGTCCTGGAGCTTCACGGCCTGCTCGTAGTGGCTGCGGGCGCCCGCGGTGATCTCCCTGGCGGTGCCGGCCACCACCTTGGGCAGCGTGGCCGGCACCTTGGTGTACTGGCGTCTCAGGGTCGCCGCCGGCTCCGGCGCGGCCGCCAGCTGCTGTGCGGTGGGCTGCACGTCCAGGCTGGTCACCTGGTAGGTCTCGCCGCGCGTGGTCTGGCCGTGGTCCCCGACGAGGGTCATGCCCACGGGCTCGTACCGCCAGCGACCGCTGATCCTCACCTCGCTCGGCGGGTAGGGCATCGGCAGCCAGTCCTGGGCGTACCACTGCGCCGCCGTGACCGTGGTTCTCACCTTGGCGCGCTTGACGTCCCCGCTCAGCCCCAGGGGGGTGGGCAGCGTGTCCGGCACGCCCGTGATGTGCCGCTGGGCGGGCTTCCAGGTGGTGCCGTCGAAGTCGTCCAGGGAGACTATCCGCAGGTACATGTCGGAGAGGTCGCTCGTGCTGGTCCTCAGGGACAGCACCTGGCGGTCGTTGTCCGTGTTCAGGCTGTCGCGCAACGACACCAGCGGGTTGACCGCCGAGATGGTGCCCCCGTTGCCGTGGCCCGCCCCGACGCCGGTGCCGGCCGCGGCCAGCAGGCCGCCCTGCATCGCGGGCAGGACGAGCGGTACCAGCAGGGCCACTCCGAGCGCGACCGCGCCGATCCGGCGTCCGGCGCGTACGGGGGCCACGGCGCCGGTGTCCGCAGAGGGGCCGGGGGAGCGGGGCGCACCGCCGAAGACGCGGCCCCACTGGGCGAGCCGGTCCCGGCCCTCCGCGAGCAGCAGCATCAGATAGCCGCCCGCCGCCACCAGGAACCACAGCCAGTCGGCCCCGCCGTCGGACAGCCCCGCGGCCACCGAGTACAGCGCGAGCAGCGGCAGCCCGGCCGGGGCCGCGCTGCGGAAGGTCACCGCGAGCGTGTCCACCAGCAGCCCGATCACCAGCGCGCCCCCGATCAGCATCAGTCTGATGCCGTCGGTGAGCGGCGCGGGAATCGCGTACACGCTGACGTCGTCCGAGCCCTGCCGGAGCAGGTCGGCGATGTGCCGGAAGGCGTCCGGGCCGGGGACCAGCCCGACGACCGCCTGCTGCCGGGCGAAGACCAGGGTCAGCAGCACCAGGGTCACCAGGGCCTGCACCGCCACGGTCAGCGGCCGGCCGAGCGGCACCCGCCGGGCCGCCGCGCCCACCCCGGTCTGCACGGCCACCAGCGGGATCAGCTGGAGCAGCCAGGTCGGCTCGGCCACCAGCGGCAGCAGCGCGCACGACGCCATCAGCGTGGCCGCGGCGGCACACAGGGCCAGTCGTGCCCGCCCGCTCATACCGGTGCCTCCCCGCTCACGGTGGCCAGGCCCGAGCGCTCCCGGTCCGCCTGCTGCCACAGTCCGTTCAGCGCGGCGCCGCGCGGCACGCTCAACGCCGTCCAGCCCGCCTCGCGCAGCAGCCGCAGCCGGTCCTCGTGCCGGCCGCCCGGCCGTGGTACGTCGGTCGGCTCCCGCACCCAGGTGTCCGGGTCCAGCAGGAAGGCGACGGCGCCGCCGCTGCGCCGGCTCATCTTGGCGACCGTCGCGGCCTGCTCCTCGTCCAGGTCGCCCAGGAAGGCGATCAGCAGCCCCTCGTTCCCGCCGCGGAGCACGTCGTACGCCCGCGACAGGCCCGTGCCGTCGGAGTGGTCGATCACCGCGAGGGTGTCCATCATCAGCCCGGCCGCGTCCGCGGTCTCCTGGCCGGTGCCCGCGAACCCGTCGCCGCCCTCGCCGGGCACCGCGCTGCCGCTGTCGGTCAGCAGCCGTACCGAGAAGCCCCGTTCGAGCATGTGCACCAGTGCCGAGGCGGCGCCGGAGACGGCCCACTCGAAGGCCGAGTCGGGGCCGGCGCCCTCGTAGCCGATGGCCCGGGTGTCCAGCAGGACGGTGCAGCGCGAGCGCCGGGGCTGCTCCTCACGGCGCACCATCAGCTCGCCGTAGCGCGCGGTGGACCGCCAGTGCACCCGGCGCAGGTCGTCGCCGTGGCGATAGCCGCGCGGGATCACGTCGTCCTCGCCGGCGAGGGCCAGCGAGCGCTGCCGTCCGTCGCCGTAGCCCTTGGCCTCGCCGCTGAACCGGACCGGCGCCAGGGGATCCACGCGCGGGACCACCGTCAGGGTGTCGTACGCCGAGAAGGAGCGGGTCAGTTCGCACATCCCGAAGGGGTCCGTCAGGCGCAGCTGGAGCGGGCCCAGCGGATAGCGGCCGCGCAGGTCGGAGCGGACCCGGTAGGACACCTCGCGGCTGCCGCCCGGCTCCACCCGGTCCAGCACGAAGCGGGGGCGCGGGCCGAGGACGTAGGGCACCCGGTCCTGCAGCATCAGCAGACCGGTGGGCAGCCGGGAGACGTTGTCCATCCGCAGATGCACCCGGGCCTCGCTGCCGGCCGGGACGCGCGCGGGGGAGAGCCGGCGGGTGCCGGCCACCCGGTAGCGCGTGCGGTACAGCACGGTCGCGCAGATCAGCGGCAGTACGGCGAGCAGCAGGCCGACCCGCAGCAGGTCGCTCTGGCCCAGGACGTAGGCGCAGATCGCGGCGGCGATCCCGGCCGCCAGGAAGGATCGGCCACGGGTGGTCAGCCCCGCGAGGGCCGTGCGGATGCCGCCCGCGTCCCCGCGGTCGGCCTCCGGCTGCCCGGTCCCCCCGGCGCTCATCACAGACCCCGCGGGGGCTGCTGCGGATAGCCCGGGATGTTCCGGCCCAGACCGCCGAATCCGCTCTGCCGGCCCGGCTCGGCGGGCACCGGGGTGTGCTGCAGGATCTCCTGCACGACCTGCTCGGCCGTACGGCGGTTCAGCTGTGCCTGGGCGGTGGGGAGCAGACGGTGCGCGAGGACGGCGACGGCCAGGGCCTGGACGTCGTCCGGCAGCGCGTACTCCCGGCCGGTGAGGGCCGCGGACGCCTTCGCCGCGCGCAGCAGATGCAGCGTCGCGCGCGGGGAGGCGCCGAGTCTGAGGTCGGGGTGCGTGCGCGTGGCGGCGACCAGCTCCACCGCGTACCGCCGCACCGGCTCGGAGACGTGCACCCCGCGCACCGCCTCGATCAGCTTCACGATCTCGTGCGCGTGCGCCACCGGCTGCAGGTCCGCCAGCGGGCTGACCCCGCCGTGGACGTCGAGCATCTGCAGCTCGGCCTCCACGCTCGGGTAGCCGACGGAGACGCGCGCCATGAAGCGGTCGCGCTGGGCCTCGGGCAGCGGGTAGGTGCCCTCCATCTCGACCGGGTTCTGCGTCGCCACCACCATGAAGGGGCTGGGCAGTTCGTACGTCTGCCCGTCGATGGTGACCTGCCGCTCCTCCATGGACTCCAGCAGCGCCGACTGGGTCTTGGGCGAGGCGCGGTTGATCTCGTCGCCGATCACGATCTGCGCGAAGATGGCGCCCGGCTTGAACTCGAAGTCCCTGCGCTGCTGGTCCCAGATGGACACGCCGGTGATGTCCGAGGGCAGCAGGTCCGGCGTGAACTGGATGCGCCGCACCGAGCAGTCGATGGACCTCGCCAGCGCCTTGGCGAGCATCGTCTTGCCCACGCCGGGGACGTCCTCGATCAGCAGGTGGCCCTCGGCGAGCAGCACGGTCAGCGCGAGCCGTACGACCTCGGGCTTGCCCTCGATCACGCCCTCCACCGAACCGCGTACCCGCTCCACCGTGGCGGTCAGATCAGTGAGGCTCGCTCGATCGTCATAGGTCGTCACCCGGCCCTCCTCGGCCCGTTCTTTCCGGGCCGACGCATCCGTGCGCAACCGGCCCACCCCGAAACACGGACACCACGCGGGAAAGGTTCCGCGTGATGCCACACCCCGCATTCTTGCTGCCGTTACCGATTCGTGTCACTCGCCTGTGGACAACTGCCCGCACGATGTCGGTCTTACGGCCTTTTCGACCGCGTTTTCGATGGAGAGCGAGGCGAGGAAGGCGGAATGCGGTCGGGGTGGCCGGCCGGTGTGCCCGGTCAGGCCGCGTCGACCTCGCGGAGCCGACCGGTGCGCACGTCGAACACGAAGCCGCGCACGTCGTCGGTGTGCAGCAGGAACGGCGAGGTGCGCACCCGCTGCATCGACTGGCGCACGTCCTGGTCGACGTCCCGGAAGGACTCCACCGCCCACGCCGGGCGCTGGCCCACCTCCATCTCCAGGTCGTGCCGGAAGTCCTCGGTGATGCTCTCCATGCCGCACCCGGTGTGGTGGATGAGCACCACGCTGCGGGTGCCGAGCGCCCGCTGGCTGATGGTCAGGGAGCGGATCACGTCGTCGGTCACGACACCGCCCGCGTTGCGGATGGTGTGGCAGTCGCCGAGTTGCAGGCCGAGCGCCTTGTGCAGGTCGAGGCGGGCGTCCATGCAGGCCACGACCGCGACCTGGAGAACGGGCCGGGCATCCATGCCGGGGTCGGAGAACTCGGCGGCGTACCGCTGGTTGGCCTCCACCAGGCGGCCCGTGACGGTGTCGGCGGCGGATATGGCGCCTTCGGATCCGGTGGGAGCTGCTGCAGAAGTCGTCATGCCGACGACGTTACTGGTCACCGGCCGGTACGGCCCGCTGCCAGACGGGACAAAGAACGTCATCGTGGCTTGTTGTGAGCGAACCCACACGGAGGGAAAACCTGGTCCGGACGGGTGAATCCGTTCGAATCGCGGCTTCCCCCGGGCGGCGGTGCGCGACGCGCAGGCCGGTTGATTGACCGCGAGACAGGGTGGACTAAAGTGGCGCGAAGCGGGAGGCGTGGCTCTCCCTGCTGGTGAAACCCCGGAGACCCGGCACCCGCCCGGACCGTCTCCCCGCGTGCGCGGCGCGTACGTGCGGCTCGGCCTCCTCCCGCTCCCGGTCGGCTGACGCTTCCGGCGCCGGCCGTCCCCCGTTCACGAGCAGGCGGGGACCCGGCGGTGCGTGCGGCCCGCCGGAACTGAGAGGCCCCCTTGAGCCAGAGTCGACACGTCCCGGTGATGCTCCAGCGGTGCCTGGATCTGCTGGCGCCCGCGCTGGAGCACCCGGGAGCGGTGGTCGTCGACTGCACCCTCGGTCTCGGCGGCCACAGCGAGGCACTGCTCGCCCGGTTCCCCGAGGCGCGGCTGATCGGCCTCGACCGGGACAAGGAGGCGCTGCGCCTGTCCGGCGAGCGGCTGGCGCCGTTCGGCGAGCGCGCCACCCTGGTGCACGCCGTCTACGACGAGCTGCCCGACGTGCTCCGCAGGCTCGGCATCGCGCGCGTGCAGGGCGTGCTGTTCGACCTCGGGGTCTCCTCGATGCAACTGGACGAGGCCGGCCGGGGCTTCGCCTACGCCCAGGACGCGCCCCTCGACATGCGCATGGACCAGACGACCGGCATCAGCGCCGCCGAGGTCCTCAACACCTACGCGCCGGGCGAACTCGTGCGCATCCTGCGCGCGTACGGCGAGGAGAAGCAGGCCAAGCGGATCGTCGCGGCGATCGTCCGGGAGCGCGAGAAGGAGCCCTTCAGCAACAGCGCGCGCCTGGTCGAGCTGATCCGGGACGCCCTGCCGCAGGCCGCCAAGCGCACCGGCGGGAACCCGGCCAAGCGCACCTTCCAGGCGCTGCGCATCGAGGTCAACGGCGAACTGTCCGTGCTGGAGCGGGCGATCCCGGCGGCCGTGAAGGCCCTCGACGTCCGCGGGCGGATCGCCGTGCTGTCGTACCAGTCGCTGGAGGACCGGCTGGTCAAGCAGGTGTTCGCGGCCGGTGCCGCGTCCACCGCGCCGCCCGGGCTGCCGGTCGTGCCCGAGCGCTACCAGCCGCGGCTCAAGCTGCTCACGCGCGGTGCCGAACTTCCCACCGAGGAAGAGGTCGCCGAGAACCGCCGGGCCGCACCGGCCAGGTTGCGTGGCGCCGAGCGGATCAGGGAGGACGTCGAGTGACCGAGACGGGTCGGTTGGATTCCCGAACTCACCGGGGGGCGGCGACGTCGTGGGTCCCACTGCCGTGCGGCCCACTGGGGGAGCGGTGAGCAGGAAACCCCAGCTGAAGGGGAGGGCCGCCCGGCTCGCCCGGCTCTTCCCGGCCGGCCGTGCCCGGGCGGCCCGCACCCCGTTCGTCCTGCTCGTCGTCCTGCTCCTCGGCGGCGGCCTCATCGGGCTGCTGGTGCTCAACTCCGCGCTCAGCGAAGGCTCGTTCAAACTCGCCGACCTGCAGAAGCGGACCAAGAACCTCACCGACGAGGAGCAGGCCCTGCAGCGGGACATCGACGCCTACTCCGCCCCCGACGCGCTCCAGCGCCGCGCGCAGGAGCTCGGCATGGTCCCCGGCGGCGACCCGGCCTTCCTCGGGCCCGACGGCAGGGTGAAGGGCGTGCCGGGCGCCGCCTCTCCCGGGCCGGCGGCGCTCACGGCCCCCGAGTCCCCGGCCGACGCCACCGTCCCCCTCCCCGGGCCCCCGGCTGCCACGGCACCCCCCACCGCGCCACCGTCCCCCGGCGGGAGCGCCCCCACCGCGGCCGACCCCTCGGCAGCCGTCCCCACCGCCGCCCCCTTCGCGGCGACCATTCCCCAGACCGCCTCCACCCCGACCCCCGGCAGGTGACGGAAGTGTCCGACAGGGAACCGCCGCGCCGCCGTGTGCCCGCGCCGGCGTGTGCGCTCCGCTCCGGTGGGTGCGGGGACGGCGGCCGGCGCCGGTGCGGTCGCGGTCCGGTGTCGTGCGTGGGGCGGTGCCGTCCGGCCGTCCGCCGCCGTGCGGTCCGGGCCTGCGCCCCGGTCCGGGCGGCCCTCCTCCAGCCCATTCCCACCCCGACCCCCGGCAGGTGACGGAAGTGTCCGACAGGGAACCGCAGCGCCGCCGTGTGCCCGCGCCGGCGAAGCCTCCTCGGCCGCGCGGTGCCGTGCGGCGGCAGCCCGGGCCCGGCGCCCGGCCCGCCCGCCGGCCGAGCGGGGCCCGGCCCATGCCGCCGCGCCCGCTCCGGCTCGGCAGCCCCCGGCCCCGGCTGCGCATGGTCAGCCTCGCCCTGACGCTGGTGCTGATCGCCTTCGTCGTACGGCTGCTCCAGGTGCAGGCCGTCGACGCCAGCGCCTACGCGGCGCGGGCCGAACAGAACCGGTACGTCGTGCACACGTTGGCCGCCGCCCGCGGCGGGATCACCGACCGCAACGGTGTGGCCCTCGCCATCAGCGAGGACGCGTACGACATCACGGCCGACCCGACGATGTTCAGCAAGAAACAGCTGAACATCGGCAACGGTCCCGAGCAGGCCGCCGCGCTGCTCGCGCCGATCCTCGGCCAGGACCAGGCCGCGCTCGTGAAGAAGCTGCGCCCCAGGAACGGCAACTCCCGGTACGCCCGGCTCGCCACCCGGCAGACCCCGCAGGTCTGGAAGCAGATCAAGGACCTGAAGAACGCGCTCGCCAAGAAGGCCGGCACCGACAAGAACACCGCCAACGTGCTCGCCGGCGTCTTCGCCGACCCCAGCAGCCAGCGCGTGTACCCCAACGGCGACCTCGCCGCCGGGATACTGGGCTGGGTCAACGCCGACGGCAAGGGCGGCGGCGGCATCGAGCAGGCGCTGGAGAAGCAGCTGTCCGGCAAGGACGGCAAGATCCGTTACGCCCAGTCCGGCGGCCGCGAGGTGCCGACCGCGGGGTCCACGGAGACCCCGGCCGTGCCCGGCTCCGACGTCGAGCTGACCATCGACCGCGACATCCAGTGGGCGGCCCAGAACGCGATCAGCGAGCAGGTGAGGAAGTCCAAGGCGGACCGCGGTTACGTCGTCGTCCAGGACACCCGCACCGGCCAGATCCTCGCCATGGCCGACTCGCCCGGGTTCGACCCCAACGACCTGTCGAAGGCCGACGGCGACGCCATGGGCAACGCGGCCCTCCAGGACGCCTACGAGCCCGGCTCCACCGCCAAGGTGATGTCCATGGCGGCCGTGCTGGAGCAGCACGCCGCGACCCCGCTCACCCACGTCGTCGTACCCAACCGGCTGCACCGCGGCGACCGGCTCTTCTCGGACGACGTCGACCACGCCACCTGGTACCTCACGCTCAACGGCGTGCTCGCCAAGTCCAGCAACATCGGCACCATCCTCGCCACCGGACAGCTCGGCAGGACCCAGCCCGAGGCCAACAAGGTCCTGTACTCGTACCTGCACAAGTTCGGCATCGGCAGCTACACCGGGCTCGGCTTCCCCGGCGAGACCCGGGGCATCCTCGCGCCCTACCGGAAGTGGTCCACCTCGCAGCAGTACACGATCCCTTTCGGCCAGGGCTTCTCCCTCAACGCGATGCAGGCCGCCTCCGTGTACTCGACCATCGCCAACGGCGGCGTCCGGATCCAGCCGACCCTGGTGCGCGGCAGCAAGGGCGCCGACGGCCGCTTCACGCCGGCCCCGAAGCCCGGGCAGAGCCGGGTCGTCAGCGCGAAGACCGCCAAGGCCGTCGCCCAGATGCTGGAGTCCGTCGTGGACGACGAGCAGGGCACGGGCATCAAGGCCCGCATCCCCGGGTACCGGGTCGCGGGCAAGACCGGCACGGCCAACCGTGTGGATCCGGCCACCGGCCGGTACCGCGGCTACACCTCGTCGTTCGCCGGCTTCGCCCCCGCGGACAACCCCCGCATCACGGTCTACTGCGCCATCCAGAACGCCACCGTCGGCAGTTACTTCGGCGGCCAGATCTGCGGACCCATCTACAAGCAGGTGATGGAGTTCGCCCTGAAGACCCTCCAGGTCCCGCCGACCGGCGCGCACTCCGCGAACCTGCCCGTCGACTACAAGCCCTGATCAGCACACCGGAACACCAGGAACGCACTCGTGACAACGATCACCCCCGACCCCGGGAACCAGGGCTCCCCCAGCCCCTCGCTTCGCTCCGGAGCGGGTACGCCCGGTACGCTCACCGCCGTGCCACACGCTGATCAGTCCCAAACCACCCAGAAGGGCGCTTCCGTGACATATCCGGGACCGCCGCGACCGGTCGAGGTCTCCGCCACACCCCTCGCGGAACTGGCCGATCAGCTGGGTGCCGCCGCTCCGGCCGGCTCCGCCGCGGTCACGGGCATCACCCACGACTCGCGCGCCGTCCGTCCCGGCGACCTGTACGCCGCCCTCCCGGGCGCCCGCCTGCACGGTGCCGACTTCGTCACCCAGGCCGCCGGTCTCGGCGCGGTCGCCGTGCTCACCGACCCGACGGGCGCCGAGCGCGCCGCCGCGAGCGGACTGCCGGTCCTCGTCGTGGACGACCCGCGCGCGCGGATGGGCGAACTCGCGGCCGGCATCTACGGCCACCCGGGCCGCGACCTGCTGCAGATCGGCATCACCGGCACCTCGGGCAAGACCACCACCGCCTACCTCGTCGAGGGCGGCCTGCGGACCGCGAAGTCCACGGGTCTCGTCGGCACCGTCGAGATGCGCATCGGCGACGAGCGCATCAAGTCCGAGCGCACCACCCCCGAGGCCACCGACCTGCAGGCCCTGTTCGCCGTCATGCGCGAGCGCGGTGTCGAGGCGGTCGCCATGGAGGTCTCCAGCCACGCCCTGGTCCTCGGCCGGGTCGACGGCTGCGTCTTCGACATCGCCGTGTTCACCAACCTCAGCCCGGAACACATGGAGTTCCACTCCGACATGGAGGACTACTTCCGGGCCAAGGCGCAGCTGTTCACGCCCGAACGCAGCAAACTCGGCGTGGTCAACGCCGACGACGAGTACGGCCGCCGGCTCGCCGCCGAGGCCACCGTCCCGGTCGTCACCTTCTCCGCCGAGGGCCACCCCGACGCCGACTGGCGCGCCGAGCACGTCCAGGTCGGCCCGATGGACTCGACGTTCACCGTCCTCGGCCCGAACGGCGAGCGCATCCAGGCCAAGTCGCCGCTGGCCGGCCCGTTCAACGTGGCGAACACCCTCGCCGCCATCGTCGCCCTCGCCGTGGCCGGCCTCGACCCGCAGGCCGCCGCCGACGGCATCGCCGCCGTACCGGGCGTCCCCGGCCGCCTCGAACGGGTCGACGCCGGGCAGCCCTACCTCGCGGTCGTGGACTACGCCCACAAGACCGACGCCGTCGAGTCCGTGCTCAAGGCGCTGCGCAAGGTCACCAAGGGCCGTCTGCACATCGTCCTCGGCTGCGGCGGCGACCGCGACCGGACCAAGCGCGCCCCGATGGGCGCCGCCGCGGCCCGCCTCTCCGACACGGCCGTACTGACCTCCGACAACCCCCGCTCCGAGGACCCGCTCGCGATCCTCGCGACCATGCTCCAGGGCGCGGCCTCCGTGCCCGCGCACGAGCGCGGCGAGGTGCTCCTGTTCGAGGACCGGGCCGCCGCGATCGCCGCCGTCGTGGGCCGCGCCCAGGCCGGCGACACCGTGCTGGTCGCGGGCAAGGGCCACGAGCAGGGCCAGGACATCGCCGGCGTGGTCCGTCCCTTCGACGACCGCCAGGTGCTCCGCGAAGCCATCCAGAAGACCCAGGGATGAAAATCCAGAAGACCCAGGGGATGAACTTGTGATCGCCCTCTCCCTCGCCGAGATCGCAGCAGTCGTCGGCGGGCAGACGCACGACATACCGGATCCGTCCGTCCAGGTGACGGGTCCGGTCGTCCGGGACTCCCGCGAGGTGGTGCCCGGCAGCCTGTTCGCCGCCTTCGTCGGCGAACGCGTGGACGGCCACGACTACGCACCGCAGGTCGTCGAGGCGGGCGCGGTCGCCGTACTGGCGTCGCGCCCGGTCGGCGTGCCCGCGATCGTGGTCGAGGACGTGCAGACCGCCCTCGGCGCCCTCGCCCGGCACGTCGTACGCCGGCTCGGCGCGACCCTCGTCGCCCTGACCGGCTCGGCGGGCAAGACCAGCACCAAGGACCTGATCGCGCAGGTGCTCCGGCGCAAGGCGCCGACGGTGTTCACGCCCGGCTCGCTCAACAACGAGATCGGGCTGCCGCTGACCGCCCTCACCGCCACCGAGGAGACCCGGTTCCTCGTCCTGGAGATGGGCGCCCGCGGCATCGGGCACATCCGCTACCTCACCGAGCTGACCCCGCCGAGGATCGGCCTGGTCCTCAACGTCGGCACCGCCCACATCGGGGAGTTCGGCGGCCGCGAGCAGATCGCCCAGGCCAAGGGCGAACTGGTGGAGGCGCTCCCGGAGGACGGGGCGGCGATCCTCAACGCCGACGACCCGCTGGTGCGTGCCATGGCCTCCCGTACCAAGGCGAAGGTGGTCCTTTTCGGAGAGTCGACCGAAGCGGACGTACGCGCCGAGAACGTACGACTCACGGACAGCGGACAGCCGGCCTTCAGACTTCACACACCCTCCGGTGCATGTGATGTGACCATGCGCCTGTACGGTGAGCATCACGTGTCGAACGCGCTCGCCGCGGCCGCCGTCGCCCATGAGCTGGGCATGTCCGCGGAAGAGATCGCCCTCGCGCTCTCGGAGGCGGGCTCCCTCTCCCGCTGGCGCATGGAGGTCACCGAGCGCCCGGACGGCGTGACCATCGTCAACGACGCCTACAACGCCAACCCCGAGTCCATGCGGGCCGCCCTCAGGGCGCTCGCGGCCATGGGCAACGGACGGCGTACGTGGGCGGTGCTCGGCAAGATGGCCGAGCTGGGGGACGAGGCGCTCGCCGAGCACGACGCCGTCGGACGGCTCGCCGTCCGGCTCAACGTCAGCAAGCTCGTCGCCGTCGGGGGGATTGAGGCCTCCTGGCTGCAACTGGGCGCATATAACGAGGGTTCGTGGGGTGAGGAGTCGGTGCACGTGTCCGACGCACAGGCGGCGGTCGACCTGTTGCGCAGCGAGTTGCGCCCGGGGGACGTCGTGCTCGTGAAGGCGTCCCGTTCGGTGGGTCTCGAGAGCGTTGCCCAGGCGCTGCTGGAGACCGGTGCCGAGGGTGAGGTTGCCGCCCGATGATGAAGCAGATCCTGTTCTCGGGAGTCATTGGCCTCTTCCTGACGCTGGTCGGCACCCCGCTGCTGATCAAGCTGCTGGCCCGCAAGGGCTACGGCCAGTACATCCGTGACGACGGCCCGCGCGAGCACGCCAGCAAGCGCGGTACGCCGACGATGGGCGGCATCGCGTTCATCCTGGCGACGATCGCCGCGTACTTCCTGAGCAAGCTCATCACCGGTTACCCGCCCACCTACTCCGGGCTGCTGGTCCTCGGCCTGATGTTCGGCATGGGCCTGGTCGGCTTCCTCGACGACTACATCAAGATCGTCAAGCGGCGTTCGCTGGGTCTGCGGGCCAAGGCGAAGATGGCCGGCCAGCTGATCGTCGGCATCTCCTTCGCCGTGCTGTCGCTGATGTTCTCCGACGCGCGCGGCAACACCCCGGCCTCCACCAAGCTGTCGTTCATCACCGACTTCGGCTGGACGATCGGCCCGGTGCTGTTCGTCGTCTGGGCGCTGTTCATGATCCTCGCGATGTCGAACGGCGTGAACCTCACCGACGGTCTGGACGGCCTGGCCACCGGCGCCTCCGTGCTCGTCTTCGGCGCCTACACGTTCATCGGTGTCTGGCAGTTCCAGGAGTCCTGCGCCAACGCGGCGACCCTGACCAACCCCGGTGCCTGCTACGAGGTGCGCGACCCGCTGGACCTCGCCGTGGTCGCCTCCGCGCTGATGGGAGCCTGCCTCGGCTTCCTGTGGTGGAACACCTCGCCCGCGAAGATCTTCATGGGCGACACCGGTTCGCTCGCGCTCGGCGGTGTCCTGACGGGCCTGGCCATCCTCTCCCGCACGGAGCTGCTGGTGGCCATCATGGGCGGCCTGTTCGTGCTCATCACCATGTCGGTCGTCATCCAGGTCGGCTCCTTCCGGCTCACCGGCAAGCGCGTCTTCCGGATGGCACCGCTGCAGCACCACTTCGAACTCAAGGGCTGGTCCGAAGTCCTGGTGGTGGTCCGGTTCTGGATCATTCAGGGCATCTGTGTGATCGTCGGACTGGGCCTCTTCTACGCAGGATGGGCAGCGGACAAGTGACCACCTCCTCGGCGTCCTCCGACTTCCAGGGCAGGCACGTCACCGTCGCCGGGCTCGGCGTCTCCGGCGTCCCGGCGGCCAAGGTGCTGCACGCGCGCGGGGCGATCGTCACGGTCGTCAACGACGGCGACGACGCACGCGCGCGTGAGCAGGCCGCGGAACTGGAGGCGCTCGGCATCACCGTGCGCCTCGGTGACGGTGCCTCCCTGCCGGAGGGCACCGAGCTGATCGTCACCGCGCCCGGCTGGAAGCCCGACAAGCCGCTGTTCCTGGCGGCCGAGCGGGCGGGCGTGCCCGTCTGGGGCGACGTCGAGCTGGCCTGGCGCCTGCGCGGCCCCGACGCGGCCCCCTGGCTGGCCGTCACGGGCACCAACGGCAAGACCACCACCGTGCAGATGCTGGCGTCGATCCTGAAGGCGGCGGGCCTGCGCACGGCCGCCGTCGGCAACATCGGCGTCTC
The DNA here is from genome assembly GCF_040682635.1 of Streptomyces sp. NPDC051133. Lineage (NCBI taxonomy): Bacteria > Bacillati > Actinomycetota > Actinomycetes > Kitasatosporales > Streptomycetaceae > Streptomyces > Streptomyces sp. NPDC051133. The sequence continues at coordinate 13,399 of NZ_JBFBBK010000045.1, read as the reverse complement.
GCTGCTGGACGCGGTCCTCGGCGACGAGCAGTACGACGTGCTCGCCGTGGAGCTGTCCAGCTACCAGCTGCACTGGGCGCCCTCGCTGCGCGCCCACTCGGCGGTCGTCCTCAACCTCGCCCCGGACCACCTCGACTGGCACGGCTCCATGGAGGCGTACGCCGCCGACAAGGGCCGCGTCTACGAGGGCAACCGGGTCGCCTGCGTCTACAACGTGGCCGACAAGCTCACCGAGGACCTGGTCCGCGAGGCCGACGTCGAAGAGGGCTGCCGGGCCGTCGGGTTCACCCTCGGTACGCCCGGCCCCTCCCAACTCGGCGTCGTGGAGGGCATCCTGGTCGACCGCGCCTTCGTCGAGAACCGGCACAAGAACGCGCAGGAGCTCGCCGAGGTCTCCGACGTCAACCCGCCGGCCCCGCACAACATCGCCAACGCCCTTGCCGCGGCGGCCCTCGCGCGCGCCTTCGGGGTGCCCGCCACGGCCGTACGCGACGGTCTGCGGGCCTTCCGTCCCGACGCGCACCGCATCGAGCACGTGGCGGACGTCGACGGGGTCGCGTACATCGACGACTCCAAGGCGACCAACACCCATGCCGCGGAAGCGTCGTTGGCGGCATATGACCCGATCGTATGGATTGCGGGCGGTCTGGCGAAGGGCGCGACCTTCGACGAGCTGGTCGCCAAGTCGGCACAGCGGCTGCGCGGTGCCGTCCTGTTCGGTGCCGATCGCGCGCTGATCCGCGAGGCCCTCGCGCGACACGCCCCGGAAGTACCCGTGGTCGACCTCGACCGGACCGACACTGGGGCGATGCTCCAGGCGGTGACGGAAGCGAAGCGGCTGGCTCGGCCCGGCGACACCGTGCTGCTGGCCCCGGCCTGTGCCTCCATGGACATGTTCACCAACTACAACCAGCGCGGTGACGCGTTCGCGGCGGCGGTCCGCGAACTCGAAGCCTGACCCCGGCCGCCCGCCGGGCGGAACTTGGGAGGGACGCGTGGGACGGTCGACGTTCAGTGGAGGCGCCGATGCCCAGTAGCCGAACCGGCCGGCCGCCCGCGCAGCGGGCGTCCCGTCGCCCCGCGGCCTCCCGGCCCACGCCCGAGAACGCCGTCCAACGGCTCTTCAGGCGTGCGCGGAAGGCCTGGGACCGCCCGCTGACCGCCTACTACCTGATCGCCGGCGGCAGCGTGCTGATCATCGTGCTGGGTCTGGTGATGGTCTACTCGGCCTCCCAGGTCACCGCGCTGCAGATGTCGCTGCCGGGCTCGTACTTCTTCCGCAAGCAGCTGCTGGCCGCCGTGCTGGGCGGCGTACTGCTGTTCGCGGCCTCCCGTATGCCGGTGAAACTGCACCGGGCGCTCGCCTACCCGATCCTCGCCGTCGCCGTGTTCTTCATGGCCCTGGTGCAGGTGCCCGGGATAGGGATGTCGGTCAACGGCAACCAGAACTGGATCTCGCTCGGCGGCTCCTTCCAGATCCAGCCCAGCGAGTTCGGCAAGCTCGCCCTCGTGCTCTGGGGCGCGGACCTGATCGCGCGCAAGCAGGAGAGGAAGCTGCTGACCCAGTGGAAGCACATGCTGGTGCCGCTGGTGCCGGTCACCTTCCTGCTGCTCGGGCTGATCATGCTCGGCGGCGACATGGGCACCGCGATCATTCTCACGGCGATCCTGTTCGGCCTGCTGTGGCTCGCGGGGGCGCCCACCCGGCTGTTCGCCGGGGTGCTGACCATCGCGGCCCTGATCGGCGGGGTCCTCATCAAGACCAGCCCCAACCGCATGGCCCGGCTCGCCTGCATCGGCGCCACCGAGCCCAAGGCCGGGGTCGCCGACTGCTGGCAGGCCGTGCACGGGATCTACGCGCTCGCCTCCGGCGGCTTCTTCGGATCCGGCCTGGGTGCGAGTGTGGAAAAATGGGGCCAACTGCCCGAGGCGCACACCGACTTCATCTTCGCCGTCACCGGTGAGGAACTGGGCCTGGCGGGGACACTGTCGGTGCTCGCCCTGTTCGCGGCTCTAGGCTATGCGGGTATCCGCGTGGCCGGACGCACGGAGGACCCCTTCGTGAGGTACGCCGCGGGAGGCGTGACCACCTGGATCACCGCCCAGGCGGTGATCAACATCGGTGCGGTGCTCGGCCTGCTGCCGATCGCCGGTGTCCCCCTCCCGCTGTTCTCCTACGGAGGGTCCGCCCTGTTGCCGACCATGTTCGCCATCGGGCTGCTGATCGCCTTCGCACGCGACGAGCCCGCTGTGCGGGCGGCGCTTGCGATGCGGCAACCTCGCTTTGGTAGAAAGCGGGCAGGAGGCTCCGGTGCCGAGCGGGGGCCTCGGAGATGGAACACGATGCGACGGCGCGCCTCGGTGGCGCGTTCGTCCGGAGAGCGGTGAATTTCGGTGCATGTCGTACTCGCCGGTGGGGGGACCGCCGGCCACATCGAGCCCGCGCTCGCCCTCGCGGACGCCCTGCGCAGGCAGGACCCGACCGTGGGGATCACGGCCCTGGGCACGGAGCGCGGCCTGGAGACCCGGCTCGTCCCGGAGCGCGGCTACGAGCTGGCGCTGATCCCGGCGGTGCCGCTGCCCCGCAAGCCCACGCCCGAGCTGATCACCGTCCCGGGCCGGCTGCGCGGCACGATCAAGGCCGCCGAGCAGATTTTGGAGCGCACCAAGGCGGACGCCGTGGCCGGCTTCGGCGGTTACGTCGCCCTGCCCGCCTACCTGGCCGCCAAGCGCCTCGGTGTGCCCATCGTGATCCACGAGGCCAACGCCCGCCCGGGCCTGGCCAACAAGATCGGCTCGCGGTACGCCGCCCAGGTCGCCGTCTCCACGCCGGACAGCAAGCTGCGCAACGCGCGCTACATCGGCATCCCGCTGCGCCGGTCCATCGCCACGCTGGACCGCGCCGCGGTCCGCCCCGAGGCGCGCCACCGCTTCGGCCTCGACCCGAACCTGCCCACGCTGCTCGTCTCCGGCGGCTCCCAGGGCGCCCGGCGCCTCAACGAGGTCGTCCAGCAGGTCGCGCCGTGGCTCCAGCAGGCCGGTATCCAAATCCTGCACGCGGTCGGCCCGAAGAACGAACTGCCGCAGGTGCACCAGATGCCGGGAATGCCCCCCTACATCCCGGTAAGTTACCTGGACCGGATGGACCTCGCGTACGCCGCGGCCGACATGATGCTCTGCCGCGCGGGCGCGATGACCGTCGCCGAACTCTCCGCCGTCGGGCTCCCGGCCGCCTACGTCCCGCTGCCCATCGGCAACGGCGAACAGCGGCTCAACGCCCAGCCGGTGGTCAAGGCCGGCGGCGGACTCCTCGTCGACGACGCGGAGCTGACGCCCGAGTGGGTGCAGCAGAACGTGCTGCCCGTGCTCGCCGATCCGCACCGGCTGTACGAGATGTCCCGCTCGGCAAGCGAGTTCGGCCGCCGGGACGCCGACGACCTGCTCGTCGGCATGGTGTACGAGGCGATCGCCTCACGCCGTTAGGACCGTATGACGAAAGGGCAGTGAGCGTGGCCGGACCGACGACCGCCGAGCGCGGGGAACGCCAGCAGAAGTCGTCCGGCCCGCCGCCCGCCCGCAGCTGGGGGCGCCTGCGCCTTCGTGCGATCGTCATCCTGGCCGTGGCCGCCCTGCTCCTCGGGGCCGGTGGCGTCTGGGTGTTGTACGGCTCCCAGTGGCTGCGCGTGCAGCACGTCTCGGTGTCCGGCACGCGCGTGCTGACCCCCGCCGAGGTGCGGGACGCCGCAGCCGTGCCGGTCGGGGAGCCGATGATTTCCGTCGGTACGGACACCATCGAGGCCCGACTCCGCCGGAAATTGCCCCGAATTGACACCGTGGACGTGGTCCGTTCCTGGCCCCACGGAATCGGCCTGAAAGTGACCGAGCGCACTCCGGTTTTGCTGGTCGCAAAGGGCGGGGACTTCGTCGAAGTCGATGACGAGGGTGTCCGGTTCGCCACGGTTTCGCAGGCGCCGAAAGGCGTTCCGATGCTGGAATTGTCCGTGTCCCGGTCGGATTCGTCCGCCGCGAGCCTCAGGCGCTTCGGCACCGACCGGCTGGTGCGCGAGGCGGTCCGGGTCGCCGGCGAGCTGCCGGACACCGTCGCGCAGGTCACCCGGAACGTCCAAGTCCGTTCCTACGACGCCATCTCGCTGGAGTTGGGCGACGGCCGCACGGTCACCTGGGGCAGCTCCGAGAACGGCCGCGCCAAGGCACGGGCCCTCACAGCACTCATGAAAGCAGCTCCGGGCGCCCGGCACTTCGATGTCAGCGTGCCCACCGCCCCTGCGTCATCGGCGAGTTGACGCACATCAGCGCAGGCCAGCACCCTGGTTGGGCACTGCTACGGCTGATCACATAGGGTGAAAAGAAAAACGGGAGGTTCGGCGTGTTCGTTGAACGGGCGCCACTTGTCGACTTAGTGTCCTGTTCAGAAGACTCCAGGGAACAGACACACTGGTAACCCTAAACTTCAGGGTTAGGGTTCGGGTCGGCGCTACGGACCGTCCCATTCGGCATCCGTCGTCCCGGTGCGGGGAACCGCCCGGCGGCGACAACGTAATTCGAGGCGAGAGGCCTTCGACGTGGCAGCACCGCAGAACTACCTCGCAGTCATCAAGGTCATCGGTGTCGGCGGCGGTGGTGTCAATGCCATCAACCGGATGATCGAGGTCGGTCTCAAGGGTGTCGAGTTCATCGCCATCAACACCGACGCGCAGGCGCTGTTGATGAGCGACGCCGACGTCAAGCTCGACGTCGGCCGGGAACTCACCCGCGGACTCGGCGCCGGAGCCAACCCGGCCGTCGGCCGCAAGGCCGCCGAGGACCACCGCGAGGAGATCGAGGAGGTCCTCAAGGGGGCCGACATGGTCTTCGTGACGGCCGGTGAAGGCGGCGGCACCGGCACCGGCGGCGCGCCCGTCGTGGCCAACATCGCACGCTCGCTGGGCGCCCTCACCATCGGCGTGGTCACGCGCCCGTTCACCTTCGAGGGGCGGCGCCGCGCGAACCAGGCCGAGGACGGCATCGCGGAGCTGCGCGAAGAGGTCGACACCCTCATCGTCATCCCCAACGACCGGCTGCTGTCCATCTCGGACCGCCAGGTCTCGGTCCTGGACGCCTTCAAGTCCGCCGACCAGGTCCTGCTCTCCGGTGTCCAGGGCATCACCGACCTCATCACCACGCCCGGCCTGATCAACCTCGACTTCGCCGACGTGAAGTCGGTCATGTCCGAGGCCGGTTCGGCCCTCATGGGCATCGGCTCGGCCCGCGGTGACGACCGTGCGGTGGCCGCCGCCGAGATGGCGATCTCCTCGCCGCTCCTGGAGGCGTCCATCGACGGCGCCCGGGGCGTGCTGCTCTCCATCTCCGGTGGCTCCGACCTCGGCCTGTTCGAGATCAACGAGGCCGCCCAGCTGGTCAGCGAGGCCGCCCACCCCGAGGCCAACATCATCTTCGGCGCGGTCATCGACGACGCCCTCGGCGACGAGGTCCGGGTCACCGTGATCGCGGCCGGCTTCGACGGCGGTCAGCCGCCGGCCCGCCGGGACAACGTCCTCGGCTCGGCGTCCGCGTCGGCGTCCGGCCGCCGCGAGGACCCCGCCCCGGTGCGGCCCGCCGAGCCCAGCCGCCCGTCCTTCGGCTCGCTCGGCAGCGTGAAGCCGAAGGAGGACCCGGAGCCGGCGCCCGAGCCGGTGGCCGACATCCCGGTCGCCCCGCCTGCCCCGCCGGCCCCCCGCAGCTACGCCGACAGCGCGGCCGAGGAACTGGACGTCCCGGACTTCCTCAAGTGATAGGACGGCGCGAGAGCGTGAGCGGCGCGCACTTCGCCTTCACCGACCGGTGGGGCGGGGTGAGCGCCGCTCCGTATGAGGAGCTGAACCTCGGCGGCGCGGTCGGCGACGACCCGCAGGCCGTGCGCACCAACCGGGACATCGCCGCCAAGTCGATCGGTGTGGATCCCGGGCTGGTCGTCTGGATGAACCAGGTGCACGGCGCCGACGTGGCCGTGGTGGACGAGCCGTGGGGGGAGCGCCCCGTGCCGGAGGTCGACGCGATCGTCACCGCCCGCCGCGGACTCGCCCTCGCCGTCCTCACCGCCGACTGTGTGCCGGTGCTGCTGGCCGACCCCGTCGCCGGGGTCGTCGCGGCGGCCCACGCGGGCCGCCCCGGGATGGTCAAGGGGATCGTCCCCGCCGCCGTACGGGCCATGGTCCGGCTCGGCGCCGAACCGGGCCGGATCGTCGCCCGCACCGGGCCGGCCGTGTGCGGCCGGTGCTACGAGGTGCCGGAGGAGATGCGCGCCGAAGTGGTGTCCGTCGAGCCGGCGGCGCACGCCGAGACGAGCTGGGGCACGCCGGCGGTCGACGTGAGCGCCGGGGTGCACGCACAGCTCGACCGGCTCGGGGTGCGCGACCGGGCGCAGTCGCCGGCGTGCACGCTGGAGTCGGGTGATCACTTCTCGTACCGCCGCGACCGCACCACCGGGCGGCTCGCGGGCTATGTCTGGCTGGACTGATGGGGCATGACGGACCGTAAGACCGAACTCGCCGCGAATCTGGCGAATGTGGAGCAGCGCATCACCGACGCGTGCGTGGCCGCGGGGCGCAAGCGGGAGGAGGTGACCCTGATCGTGGTCACCAAGACCTACCCGGCGAGCGACGTGCGGATCCTGTCGGAGCTCGGTGTGCGCCATGTCGCCGAGAACCGCGACCAGGACGCGGCACCGAAGGCCGCGGCTTGTGCCGATCTGTCCCTCAAGTGGCATTTCGTCGGGCAGTTGCAGACCAACAAGGTGCGCTCCGTGGTCGGTTACGCCGATGTCGTGCAGTCCGTCGACCGCGCCCGGCTCGTCACCGCGCTCTCCAGGGAGGCGGTGCGGGCGGAGCGCGAGGTGGGCTGTCTGATCCAGGTCGCGCTGGACGCCGGCGCGAGCGGCAGGGGTGAACGCGGTGGCGTCTCCCCGGACGGAATCGAAGAGTTGGCCGACCTCGTCGCCGGGGCGGCCGGGCTGCGGCTCGACGGGCTGATGACCGTCGCCCCGCTCACCGGGGAGTACGCGGGACGCGAACGGGCGGCGTTCGGGCGGCTCATGGATTTGTCGACTGACCTGCGCCGAGCCCATCCGGCTGCAACCATGGTGTCCGCAGGGATGAGTGCGGACCTCGAACAGGCCGTGGCCGCCGGGGCGACACATGTGCGCGTCGGTACCGCGGTACTCGGAGTCCGCCCCAGGCTCGGGTAACGTCGCCAGGAAGTCGGACCACAGCAGAAAATATGGTCAATGCCCGTGAAGTTGGGCACAACGACCACGTGGATCGCGGGCACTTGGCAGTCGTCAGTCGATCCACCACAGAGCGGAGGACTCAGAGCATGGCCGGCGCGATGCGCAAGATGGCGGTCTACCTCGGCCTCGTGGAGGACGATGGGTACGACGGCCGCGGATTCGACCCCGACGACGACTTCGAGCCCGAGTTGGACCCGGAGCCCGAGCGGGAACACCGACGACACGAATCGCCACATCAGTCGCACAACGCACATCAGTCGCAAAGAGACGATTCGGTGCGAGTGGTGCAGCCTCCGGCACCCCGCGAACCGGTGTCGCATTCCGCGTCGCTCCCCGCGGAATCCGGGCGCCCGGCGCGGATCGCGCCCGTGGCGTCCATCACACAAGAACGTCAGTCCCTGGAGAAGAACGCACCGGTGATCATGCCCAAGGTCGTGTCCGAACGAGAGCCTTACCGGATCACCACGCTCCACCCCCGGACCTATAACGAGGCCCGTACCATCGGGGAACACTTCCGTGAGGGCACCCCGGTGATCATGAATCTGACTGAGATGGATGACACAGACGCGAAGCGACTTGTCGACTTTGCGGCCGGTTTGGTGTTTGGTCTTCACGGCAGCATCGAGCGGGTGACGCAGAAGGTGTTCCTGTTGTCTCCTGCTAACGTCGATGTCACGGCGGAGGACAAGGCCCGCATCGCAGAGGGCGGGTTCTTCAACCAGAGCTGAGACGCACGACCCGATCGAAGCACGGAAAAGCACGGAAACAGGGGAGAGGGAAACGCAGGCCATGAGCGTGTTCGCGCAGGTGATCTACATCGCGCTGATGGTGTTCCTCGTCGTGCTCATCTTCCGGCTGGTCATGGACTACGTCTTTCAGTTCGCCCGCTCGTGGCAACCCGGCAAGGCGATGGTGGTCGTACTGGAGGCCACCTACACTGTCACCGATCCACCGCTGAAGCTTCTGCGGCGGTTCATCCCGCCGCTGCGTCTCGGGGGCGTGGCGCTCGACCTGTCCTTCTTCGTACTGATGATCATCGTCTACATTCTCATCTCCATCGTGCAGGGCTTCGTGAGATGAGGGTGGACGATACGGTCTTGCCGACTGCCGATGACTACGTTGAGGTGAAGAGATGCCGTTGACCCCCGAGGACGTGCGGAACAAGCAGTTCACGACCGTCCGCCTCCGAGAAGGCTATGACGAGGACGAGGTCGATGCCTTCCTCGACGAGGTCGAAGCCGAACTGACCCGTCTGCTCCGCGAGAACGAGGACCTGCGCGCCAAGCTGGCCGCGGCCACGCGCGCTGCTGCCCAGAACCAGCAGAACATGCGCAAGCCTCCGGAGCAGGACCAGCCGCAGCACCCGCAGCAGCAGGGCATGCGAGGTCCCGGCGCGCCGGTGCCCGCCGGCATATCGGGCCCGCCGCAGCAGCAGATGGGCGGCCCCATGGGTGGCCCGCCCCAGCTGCCGAGCGGTGCCCCGCAGCTGCCCGCCGGTCCCGGCGGTCAGGGCGGCCCGCAGGGTCCCGGCCCGATGGGCCAGGGTCCGATGGGCCAGGGTCCGATGGGCCAGGGTCCGATGGGTCAGGGTCCGATGGGCGGCCAGCCGCCCATGCAGCAGCAGATGGGCGGTCCGATGGGCGGCCCCATGGGCGGTCCGATGGGCGGCCCCGGTCAGGGCCCCGGTGGCGACAGCGCCGCCCGTGTCCTCTCGCTGGCCCAGCAGACCGCCGACCAGGCGATCGCCGAGGCCCGCTCCGAGGCCAACAAGATCGTCGGCGAGGCCCGCAGCCGCGCCGAGGGTCTGGAGCGTGACGCCCGTGCCAAGGCCGACGCCCTGGAGCGGGACGCGCAGGAGAAGCACCGCGTCGCGATGGGCTCCCTGGAGTCCGCCCGCGCCACGCTGGAGCGCAAGGTCGAGGACCTGCGCGGCTTCGAGCGCGAGTACCGCACGCGCCTGAAGTCGTACCTCGAGTCCCAGCTGCGCCAGCTGGAGACCCAGGCCGACGACTCCCTGGCCCCGCCGCGCACCCCGGCCACCGCGTCGCTGCCGCCGTCCCCGGCGCCCTCCATGGCCCCGGCCGGCGCGAGCGCCCCGTCCTACGGCGGCAACCAGACGATGGGCGGCAACCCCGCTCCGTCCGCCCCGTCCTACGGCGGCCAGCAGCAGATGACCCCGGCCATGACCCAGCCCATGGCCCCGGTCCGGCCGCAGGGTCCGTCCCCGATGGGTCAGGCGCCCTCGCCGATGCGCGGGTTCCTGATCGACGAGGACGACAACTGATCACCGGGCACTAGTACGACAACGGCGTCGGCAGCGCTCAATAGGGCGGGCCCCCGGACTTCGGTCCGGGGGCCCGCCCTTTTTACGCGAGTTGCGCGGAGTACGTTCCACGAGAAGGGCCCGGCCTCCCCACGGGAGGCCGGGCCCTTGTCGATTCCGCTCGGCCGTTACGCCTTGCGCAGCCGGAAGGTGAGCGACAGCCCCTCGTCGGTGAACGTCTCACCGAAGGTGCCGTCGGCCTCGCCCTGCCGGAAGTCCGTCGACAGGACCTCCTCGGCGATCAGTTCGGCGTGCTCGGCCAGGGCGGCGACCACCGCGGCATCCGTCGAGGTCCACCGCAGAGCGATCCGGTCGGCCACGTCGAGCCCACTGTTCTTGCGGGCCTCCTGGATCAGCCGGATCGCGTCCCGGGCCAGGCCCGCCTGCCGCAGCTCCTCGGTGATCTCCAGGTCCAGGGCGACCGTGGCACCGGAGTCGGAGGCCACCGACCAGCCCTCGCGCGGGGTCTCGGTGATGATCACCTCGTCCGGGGCGAGCGTGACCGTCTCGCCGTCGACCTCGACCGAGGCCGTGCCCTCACGCAGGGCGAGGGACAGCGCGGCGGCGTCCGCGTTCGCGACCGCCTTGGCCACGTCCTGCACCCGCTTGCCGAACCGCTTGCCCAGCGCACGGAAGTTGGCCTTGGCGGTGGTGTCCACCAGGGAGCCGCCGACCTCGCTCAGCGACGCCAGCGAGGAGACGTTCAGCTCCTCCGTGATCTGCGTGTGCAGCTCGGGGTCCAGGGTCTCGAAGCCGCTGGCGGCGATCAGCGCGCGGGACAGCGGCTGACGGGTCTTCACGCCCGACTCCGCGCGCGTGGCGCGGCCGAGCTCCACCAGCCGGCGGACGAGGACCATCTGCTTCGACAGCTCCGGGTCGATGGCGGACAGGTCCGCCTCCGGCCAGGCGGCCAGGTGGACCGAGTCCGGGGCGCCCGGGGTCACCGGCACCACCAGGTCCTGCCACACCCGCTCGGTGATGAACGGGGTGATCGGCGCCATCAGCTTGGTGACCGTCTCCAGCACCTCGTGCAGCGTGCGCAGCGCGGCCTTGTCGCCCTGCCAGAAGCGGCGCCGCGAGCGGCGGACGTACCAGTTGGACAGGTCGTCGACGAACGCGGACAGCAGCTTGCCGGCGCGCTGGGTGTCGTACGCCTCCAGCGCCTGGGTCACCTGGTCGGTGAGCGCGTGCAGCTCGGACAGCAGCCAGCGGTCGATCAGCGGGCGCTCGGCCGGGGCCGGGTCGGCCGCGCTCGGCGCCCACGCGGACGTGCGGGCGTACAGGGCCTGGAAGGCGACCGTGTTCCAGTACGTCAACAGGGTCTTGCGGACGACCTCCTGGATGGTGCCGTGGCCGACCCGGCGGGCCGCCCACGGGGAGCCGCCGGCCGCCATGAACCAGCGCACCGCGTCCGCGCCGTGCCGGTCCATGAGCGGGATCGGGTCCAGGGTGTTGCCCAGGTGCTTGGACATCTTGCGGCCGTCCTCGGCGAGGATGTGGCCGAGGCAGACGACGTTTTCGTACGACGACTTGTCGAAGACGAGCGTGCCGACCGCCATCAGCGTGTAGAACCAGCCGCGGGTCTGGTCGATCGCCTCGGAGATGAACTGGGCCGGGTACCGGCTCTCGAACAGCTCCTTGTTCTTGTGCGGGTAGCCCCACTGCGCGAACGGCATCGAACCCGAGTCGTACCAGGCGTCGATCACCTCGGGCACGCGCGTGGCCGTCTTGCCGCAGCCGTCCTGCGGGCAGGCGAAGGTGACCTCGTCGATGTACGGCCGGTGCGGGTCGAGGCCCGACTGGTCGGTGCCCGTCAGCCCGGTCAGCTCCGCGCGGGAGCCGACGCACGTGAGGTGGTCGTCCTCGCAGCGCCAGATCGGCAGCGGGGTGCCCCAGTAGCGGTTGCGGGAGAGCGCCCAGTCGATGTTGTTGTTCAGCCAGTCGCCGAAGCGGCCGTGCTTGACCGTCTCCGGGAACCAGTTGGTCCCCTCGTTCTCCTGGATGAGGCGGTCCTTGACCGCCGTCGTGCGGATGTACCAGGAGGGCTGCGCGTAGTAGAGCAGCGCGGTGTGGCAGCGCCAGCAGTGCGGGTAGCTGTGTTCGTACGGCAGGTGCCTGAAGAGCAGGCCGCGCTGCTGGAGGTCCTCGGTGAGCTGTTCGTCGGCCTTCTTGAAGAAGACGCCGCCGACCAGCGGGACGTCCTCCTCGAAGGTGCCGTCCGGGCGGACCGGGTTGACCACGGGCAGGCCGTAGGAGCGGCAGACCTTCAGGTCGTCCTCACCGAAGGCGGGGGACTGGTGGACCAGACCCGTGCCGTCCTCGGTGGTCACGTAGTCGGCGTTGACCACGTAGTGCGCCGGCTCCGGGAACTCCACGAGCTCGAACGGGCGCTGGTACGTCCAGCGCTCCATCTCGGCGCCCGTGAAGGTCTGGCCCGTGGTCTCCCAGCCCTCGCCGAGCGCCTTGGCGACGAGCGGCTCGGCGACGACGAGCTTCTCCTCGCCGTCGGTGGCGACGACGTAGGTGACCTCCGGGTGCGCGGCGACCGCCGTGTTCGACACCAGGGTCCAGGGGGTCGTCGTCCACACCAGGAGCGCGGCCTCGCCGGCGAGCGGACCGGACGTGAGCGGGAAACGGACGTACACGGACGGGTCGACGACCGTCTCGTAGCCCTGCGCCAGCTCGTGGTCGGACAGGCCGGTGCCGCAGCGCGGGCACCAGGGGGCGACGCGGTGGTCCTGGACCAGCAGGTCCTTGCTGAAGATCTCCTTCAGCGACCACCAGACCGACTCCACGTACTCGGGGTCCATGGTCCGGTAGGCGTCGTCCAGGTCGACCCAGTAGCCCATGCGGGTCGTCAGGTCGGCGAAGGCGTCGGTGTGCCGGGTCACGGACTCGCGGCACTTGGCGTTGAACTCGGCGATGCCGTACGCCTCGATGTCCTGCTTGCCGGAGAAGCCCAGCTCCTTCTCGACCGCCAGCTCCACCGGGAGGCCGTGGCAGTCCCAGCCGGCCTTGCGGGCCACGTGGTAGCCGCGCATGGTGCGAAAGCGCGGGAAGACGTCCTTGAAGACGCGCGCCTCGATGTGGTGGGCGCCGGGCATGCCGTTCGCGGTGGGCGGGCCCTCGTAGAACACCCACTCGGGGCGGCCCTCGGACTGCTCCAGGCTCTTGGCGAAGATCTTCTGGTCGCGCCAGAAGTCGAGCACGGCGTGCTCAAGAGCGGGCAGGTCGACCTGTGCGGGCACCTGGCGGTACGTCGGCGCTGTCATCTGCGAGCATCCTCCAACGGACTTGCTGCCTTCCGTCGGAGGGACGAGAGCCTTCGATCCTGTCTACGCCGTGTGCGGCGCGCTCCCGCGGTACCACCCTCCTTGGCCCTCCGCCGCGCCGTACGCGCCGGTGGGCCCCCTCATTGGGGTCGCGAGCCGGCTCTACTCGCCCCGGCCTCGCGGCTGCGGCTTTCTTCCGGCGGCTCCGGGGTGATCTTCACGTCGCGCTCGCCCCCGGGCTCACACCGTCCCCGGGTCGCTCTGGGCTGCCTACGCCGCTACTCGTCCCCATCCACGCTTTTCGCTCCGCCCAGTGTACGGCGCCGCGCGGACAGTGGCTGACCGGTTTTCCGTGCGCCGGGCGCGGGCCCCGGTGACCGGCGGCGATGACCCGAATGGCCAGGGTGCGGGCGCTCGGATCCGGGGAGGCGCCGCCCGTCGGATTACCCGGCGGGGAGCTGGGCACAACGGATGCAGGCCCGCTGCGCGGGGGGTGCGGGCGGGCGAATCGGGCGGTGT
>NZ_JBFBBK010000044.1:0-69385 GCF_040682635.1 Streptomyces sp. NPDC051133 | reverse complement strand
TGCGCGGACAATGGCCGCTACCGCTGTCGAGCGCAGTGGCCGGGTGAGGGGGAGAGCATGACGGAGGCACGGTCCACGGAGTCCCCGAAGTCAGGACGGTCCGGTGCACAGGAGCCGGACCGCACGCCGACGACGCCGACGCGGCGCGAGCGGCTGGCCGAGCTGGAAATGCGGCGAGCGGACCAGGCACGCCAGGCACGCCACGGGCCCGCCGAGAAGAAGCCGGCCACCCACCGACCCGGCGGGTTCGGCTTCGACGACTCGTTCCCCAACCGGCACCAGTGCTGGGACATGCTGGAGCCGAGTGCCCGGGACAAGCTGGAGCAGAAGGCCGGTGGTGTCTGGGCCTGGTGGGCGCGGGTCGACCCGGACGGCCGTCCCAAGGCGTTCGTCTTCGGTCCCCGGGGGCTGTGCCAGGTGGGATTCGTGGTCAGGGACGGGCGGCCGGTCCTCCAGGGCGAGCGGCTCAAACTGGAGCCCGGGTCCGTCCGGCGCCGGTCGTTCAGCACGAGGGGACCCGGCACGGACGCCCCGTCGGCCGCCGACGGCCTCGACCGGGAAGCGATGCAAGGGGCGCCGCAGCACTCTGCTGCGGACAGACGCTCATTGAACCTGGACCAGGCCGCCAGAGGTGCTCTCGGCAACTTCCCCGCCGAGGTGCAGGAATTCCTGCAGCGCCCGTTCCTCCCGGACGATGAGGGCCTCGTCGCGGACTGGTACGGCGACCAGAGCCTGGAGCTCACCCACGAGCGGATCTTCGCCGTGTTCTGCCTGACCGCGGACCGCCATATGACCGTGGCCGCCGGCACACGCACCCTGGCCCGGGGCAGACCGGAGGACCGTGCCCGCTGGAACGTCGAGTGCTACCACGGCCGGATCCACCGGGGGTGAGCCCTGGTGGCGGGGGTGAGCCAGGAGGCCCCCTAGGGGGCCCGTCTCAGGGACGTTTCAGGGCTCCTCCGGTACAGCTCGGAGCCGGAGTCCGGAACCGTGGAGAGCGGGAGGCCGTTCTCACAGCAGGAAGCGGCGGTGGCCGCGGAGGAGGCGAGGCTGATGTCCAACAACGCGAAGATCGCCGTCGGGGGTGTGGCGGTCGGGCTGATCCTGCTGATATGGCTGCCCTGGTGGGTGTCGTTCCTGATCGTGGTGGGGGTTCCGGTGGCCGCCTATCTGGCGCTGGACCCCTCGCAGCGACGCAGGCTCCGCCGGGTCACCCGCAAGGAGCTGGGCCGCTGAGAGACCGGCACACGGCCACGAACGCCGTTCAGGGGCCTGTGCGGCCCGCCGGGCCACCGGGAGTCACCGGGGAGCCGCGCACCACCTCGCGCGGCTCCCCGGGCCTCACAGGGGGCGTACGGCCATCTTGTCGAGCGCCTCCAGCAGGCCCGGCAGCTCCGGTCCCCTGCCCACCGGCAGGACCTCGCCCGGCTCCTCGTCGAGCAGCACGAACGCGATGTCGTCCGTGCGGGCCACCATCGACCAGCCCGGACCGTCGGCGCGCAGCGTTCGGGCGTCGCCGGGGGCGAACGACGAGCGCACCCGCCCGAGCGGGGGAGGGGAATCGACGTAGGCGCGCGCCTCCGCGAGGACCCGCCGTATCCCCCGGTGGCCGCCGCTGGAGCTGTTCGTCCCGCCCTCGGCCGAGGATGCGGCGGCCTGTGCCCGCTCACCCGCCCGCTCGCCGGACCCGGAGAAGTCGGCGTCGTCGATCTGCTCCCGCCACGCCGCCCACTGCAGCGCGATCTCGTCCGCGCCCAGGCGCCGCTGGGCCGGGCCCCAGAAACTGGTGTCCGGCGGGCTCAGCGCGGGCCGGTCGGCCACGTCGGGACCGGGATCGTGCGGCGCGGCCACACCAGGGGCCGCCACGGCGACCGCCAGCGGCCAGCCCGGCAGTGCGGCCACGACCGCGCGCTCGTCCGGCGAGAGCTCGTACTCCATGCCGCAGTCCCAGGATGCGATCGCCACGGCGACCAGCGAGACGTCGTCGATCACGACCGTCCAGCGAGCACCCTCTCCGTCCTGCCCCAGCACCAGGCCGTAACCGTCGGCGCGGGGCGCGAGCCCCAGCGCCGCGCAGGCCTCCGGGTAGTCGTCGCCCAGCACGCTCGGAAATTGCGCCGGCGTCAGCAGTACCGCCGTCAGCACGTACAGCGCATCGTCCGCGGCGGCGACGGCCTCATCGTCCGTCCCGGCCATCCCTGCCTCCCCAGTGGTTCGTCCATCGGCGCGCACCCTAGTGCGAGCGGAAGCCCCTTGTCACGACTCCTCACACCACGCGGACCTGCAGTTTTCCGCCTGGACGGGGGCGAAACGACCACGACCGGAGCGGGCGGTCCTCAGGCCGCGGGCAGCCCGAGAAGGTCGCGGGCCACCGCCCCCGGCGACTCGTCGCGCTCCCGGGCCAGCGCGACGACCGCCCGGCAGGCCAGTTCGCTCACCCCGAAGGACAGCGCCTCCGGAGACACCCAGGCCGCCGCCTCCTCGATCCGGTCCTGATCGTCCTCCACGCGGGCCGCCACATACACGGCCGCCGCTTCGAACAAGTTGTGTGCACGCCTCTCCACGGTGCCCTGTGGCTGGGCACGCTCCGAGGTGCGGAGCCTTGCGGTGTACCTGCGGATCGTGTCGAACATGCGAACCACCCTCCCCGAACGGGCTCGTTGTCGATCGTTCAGCTGCCACTGCTCAACGTAGAGTTGGAGTTTCGGCGGCATAAGGGGGACGACATGATGAAGCGGTTCGAACAGCTCGCCCGGATCCGTCGCCTGGACCCGGTGGCGGACGCGCTGGAGATCTACCGGATCAGTGTCACGCTCGAATTCCCCTGGGACTACACCCGCGCCCTGGAACTGGCCCTGTACCGGACGTACGCCGTGCCGAGCATCGGGCGACTGCTCGCGCGGACCGCGGAGCTGACCGAGCGCACCCAGAAGCGGTACGACGACACCGTGCTGCTCCTCGACACCGTCGTGGAGCACGGCTTCACCGCCGAGGAGGGGCGGACCGCCATCCGCCGCATCAACCAGATGCACCGCAGCTACGACATCGGCGACGACGACATGCGGTACGTACTGAGCACCTTCGTCGTGGTGCCCAGGCGCTGGATCGACGCCTACGGCTGGCGGAGCCTGTCCCGGCACGAGATCGTCGCCACCACCGAGTACTACCGCACCCTCGGCCGCCACATGGGCATCCCCGACGTCCCCGAGACCTACGAGGAGTTCGAAGCACTCCTCGACGCCTACGAGGAAGCCCACTTCGCCTGGGACGAGCAGGCCCGGCGGGTCTCCGACGCCACCCTCGACCTGATGGCGTCCTGGTACCCGCGCCCCCTGGCACCGCTGCTGCGCACGGCCACGCTCGCGCTGCTCGACGAACCACTGCTGCGCGCGTTCCACTATCCGCAGCCCGGTGCGACCACGTCCGCACTGGTGCGCCGCGCGGTACGGACACGCGGTCGGCTCGTCCGGCTGCTGCCGCCGCGCCGCGGCCCGCACTTCGCGCGCCAGAACCGGGAGGTCAAGGGATACCCGAACGGCTACCGCGTGGCCGACCTGGGCACCCGCCCGGTTCCCGGGCTGCGCGGCTGTCCGGTACGGCACCGGGACACCTCAGCGGGCGGCCCCGTCGAGTGACGTGAGGGTCTCGCGAAGCCAGGCCAGTTCCGCCCGGCTCGTGGCACGCGCGATGGTGAGGATCCCGCGCCGGAACGGGTCGTCCAGTTCCTCGGCGCGCACCGGCCGGTCGCCGTCGTAGAAGAAGCTCGCCGGCTCTTCCAGGAATGCCAGCCTGCGGCGCAGGACGACCGCCTGCGCGGCGGGGTCCTCCAGGTGCCGCAGGAACGCGAGCAGGGTGAACCACTGGTTCTCGTCGGTGATCTCGCGCTGCTCGGGCTCGGCCAGCCGGCGCTTCAGTTCGTGCCGGCCCTCCTCGGTCAGCCTCAGCACATGGCGCGGGGCGGCCACGGCCCCGGGCTCGGTCGCCCGCACCAGCAGGCCGGCCTTCTCCAGCCGCTTGATCGCCGGGTACAGCGTGCTCTCGGCGACGGGCCGCACATGGCCGGTGAGCGCCGCGATGTGCCGGCGCAGGACGTATCCGTGCAGCGGGGCGTCGTACAGGAAACCGAGGATGGCGAGTTCCAGCATGACCGCATTCTCTCCCACTCCGTGGTACATCGACCAAGCAATACTGCGTGTGCGCAATACATCGGTGGCGATGTATGGTGCCACGTGTCGCCGCGCAGTCGTGACGGGAGGGGTACGGTGCAGCAGGCAACGTTCGACAGTGAGGGAAGCCGCATCCGCTGGACGGAGGTGCCCGGAGCCGAGCCCGCCCGGGTGTATCTGCACGGACTGGGAGCGATGTCCGCCGTGTACCACGCGCACGTCGCGGCACGTCCCGAACTCGCGGGCCGGCGCAGCCTCTTCATGGACCTGCCCGGACACGGCATCAGCGACCGGCCCCGCGACTTCGGCTACACCCTGGAGGAGCACGCCGACGCGGTCGCGGCGGGACTGGACGAGGCCGGGGTCACCGGCGCCGAGTTGATCGCGCACAGCATGGGCGGTTCCGTGGCGATCGTGCTGGCGCACCGGCGGCCCGACCTGGTCTCGCGGCTGGTGCTCACGGAGGCCAACCTCGACGCGTTCCCGGCGCCGACCGCCGGCAGCAGTGGAATCGCCGCCCACGAAGAGGACGCGTTCGTCGAGAAGGAGCACGCGCGCGTGCTGGAGGCCGTCGGACCGCTGTGGGCGGCCACCATGCGGCTGGCCGACCCGCGAGCCCTGCACCGCAGCGCCGTCGGGCTGCGGCGCGGCTCGGAGCCCGTGATGCGGACGATCCTGACGGGACTGACCGTGGACCGCGTCTACCTGCAGGGCGCGCACAGCGGCGAACTCGCGGGCCGGGCGGACCTGGAGGCCGCCGGGGTCCGGGTGGTGACGGTGCCGGGCGCCGGTCACAACGTCATGTTCGACAACCCCGACGCCTTCGCGGCAGCGGTCGCCGCGGCGGACTGAGCGACCACCTCGTCAGCCCGCGTGCACCGCGAGGGCGAGGAAACGGGCGTCCTCGTCGACGTACGAGGTCATCCGCCATCCCGAACGGGCCAGCAGCGGGCGGAGGCTGGTCTCGGCCCGCAGGTCGTCGGGAGTGATCTGCCGGCCCTGCCGCGCCGCCAGGGCCGCACGGCCAATGGGATGGAACAGCGCGAGCGTGCCGCCCGGTCGCACCACGCGGGCGAGCTCCCGCAGGTTGTCCTCCGGGTCCGGCAGGTGTGCGATCAGACCGGCCGCGAACACGGCGTCCAGGGAGTCCGACCGCACCGGCAGCCGGGCCACGTCCGCGAGCAGCAGCCGCGCGTCCCGGTCCCTGCCCGCCCGCGCGGCCGCCTGGAGCATCGCCGGGGTCAGGTCGGCACCGAGCACCACCCCGGAGCGGCCGACGGCCGCCCGTAGAGGCGGCAGAGCGCGCCCCGTGCCGCAGCCCGCGTCCAGCACGCGGTCGCCGGGGCGCAGCCCGAGATCGGCGACGGCAGCGGCGTAGGCCGGGCCGTCGTCCGGGAACCTGCTGTCCCAGTCGGCCGCCCGGGCGCTGAAGAACTCCTGGACGTGTGTGTGGTCGTCGCTCATGTTCCGCATGATTCCTCACCATCGCGGGGGACACCTAGGTGCACATGTTCGGGCTGGACCCGATCGTTCCGTCGCATCTACCTGTCATATTCCAGCAGGTTTCGAAATGCGCCCCCTTTGTGCGCCCGTGCCCCCTAGCGTCCCTGGGCCATGGGACACCTGGACCACGCCGCCTTCGGCTGGCTGACCCCCGTGCTGTCGTACGTGATGGCCTGCATAGGCGCCGCCCTGGGGCTGCGCTGCACCGTCCGCGCACTCGCCACCACAGGGCGCTCGCGTCGCAACTGGCTCGTCACCGCCGCCTCGGCGATCGGGACGGGCATCTGGACCATGCACTTCGTCGCCATGCTCGGCTTCCGCGTCAGCGGCACCGACATCCGCTACGACGTGCCGCTGACCATCCTCAGCCTCCTCGTCGCCATGGTCGTCGTCTGGGCCGGCATCTTCGCCGTCGGCTACAGCCGCGACCGCAACCGGGCGCTCCTCCTCGGCGGACTCACCACCGGGCTGGGCGTCGCCAGCATGCACTACCTGGGCATGGCGGCCGTCCGGCTGCACGGCCACGTGACGTACGACCCCGTCCTCGTCGGACTGTCGGTGCTGATCGCCGTCGTCGCGGCGACCGCGGCCCTGTGGGCCGGGCTCAACATCAAGTCGCCCCTCGCGGTCACCGTCGCCTCCCTCGTCATGGGGGCGGCCGTCAGCAGCATGCACTACACCGGGATGTTCGCGGTGAGCGTGCGTGTGCACCCCTCCGGCGAGTCCCTGCCCGGGGCCACGGCGATGCAGTTCATCTTCCCCCTCGCCGTCGGCCTCGGGTCCTATCTCTTCATCACCTCGGCCTTCGTCGCCCTCTCGCCCTCGGCCGACGAGCGCGAGGCGTCCGCCTCCGCCCAACGGCCGGTCGAGACCGTCGCCCGCTAGCGCAAGCCCGGCCCGAGCGCCCCGACCCACGACCGAGCGAGGAGGCCATGCGCCCACCCCGTAACCCTGAGAAAGCCGCCTCCCCGGCACGTCCCCCGCGTGGCCGGCGCGCCCACGCCGGGCCGCCCGCCGACGAGGTCACCGAGCACCCCCTCGGGACCACGCCGGGCACGGCACGCGCGCGCGGGGGCCGCCGGCATCTGCGCCCCCGGACGGTGCGCGCCAAGGTGGTCAGCCTCCTGATGGTGCCCGTCGTCTCCCTGCTCGCGCTCTGGGCGTACGCCACCGTCAGCACCGCCCAGGACGTGGCGCGGCTGCGCCAGTCCCAGCGGGTGGACGCCGAACTGCGCACACCGGTGGCCACGGCCGTCGCCGCCCTGCAGGCCGAGCGCACCGCCGCCGTCCGCTACGCCGCGGCACCCGGCGGGGGAGACGGCACGGACCTCGAAGGCCTCGCCGCCCGCACCGACCGGGCCGTGGCCAGACTGCGGCTCGGCGACGACAGCACGGTCGCCGACAGCGAGGAACTGCCCTCCGGGGTCTCCGGGCGCCTCACCGCCTTCGTCACGGGCGCCCGGCACCTGCGCACGCTGCGGACGGCCGTACTCGACCACAAGGCCGGCTGGGCCGAGGCGTACGCGCGGTACACCAAGTCCATCGAGGACGCCTTCGCCGTCGACGGCGCCCTGACCGGCGTCCAGCAGGCCGACGTCGGCTCCGACGCGCGCGTGCTGCTCGAATTCTCCCGGGCCGCCGAGGGACTGGCCCAGGAGGACGCCGTCCTCGCCGGCGTGCGCACCTCCGCGCCCCTCCAGGCGGAGCGGCTCCGGCTGTTCGGTACCGCCGTCGACACCCGCCGCACCCTCACCGAGGCCGCCGTCGCCGACCTGCCCGCCGCCCAGCGGACCGCCTGGCACGACCTGGCCGGCAGCAGTCCCTACACCGCACTCGGCGCCGCCGAGGACAGGGTCCTGGCCGGCAGGCCCGCCGGTGCGGGATCGCAGGCGGTCTGGAACGACGCCCACGCGCGCGTGCAGGACGGGATGCGGGCCATCGCGGCGGACACGGGGCGTGCCGTCGCGGGCCGCGCCGACCCGGTCACCCGCGGCCTGCTGAGCCCGGCGGGCGCCGCCGTGCTCCTCGGCCTCGCCGCCGTCGCCGCCTCGCTCGTCATCTCCGTGCGCATCGGGCGGGCCCTCGTGGTGGAACTCATCAGCCTGCGCAACGACGCCCTGGAGATCGCCCGCCGCAAACTCCCGCAGGCCATGCGGAAACTGCGCGCGGGCGAGGAGATCGACATCCAGGCCGAGGCGCCCGCCGGACCACCCGCCGAGGACGAGACCGGACAGGTCGCGGAGGCCCTCACCACCGTGCACCGCGCCGCCCTGCGCGCCGCCGTGGAGCGCGCCGAACTCGCCAGCGGCATCTCCGGCGTCTTCGTCAACCTGGCCCGCCGCAGCCAGGTACTGGTCCATCGCCAGCTCAGCCTCCTGGACAGCATGGAGCGGCGTTCCGACGACCCCAACGAGCTGAGCGACCTGTTCCGCCTCGACCACCTCACCACGCGGATGCGGCGCCACGCCGAGAGCCTGATCATCCTCTCCGGGGCCGCACCGGGCCGCGCCTGGCGCCTGCCGGTGTCCCTGACCAACGTCGTACGTGCCGCGGTGTCGGAAGTCGAGGACTACGCGCGCGTGGAGGTACGTCAGCTCCCCGAGGCACACGTCATCGGCGCCGCCGTCGCCGACCTCACCCACCTGCTCGCCGAACTCGTCGAGAACGCCGCCCAGTTCTCGCCGCCCCACACGCGCGTGCGTGTCACCGGAGAACCCGTCGGCAACGGGTACGCCCTGGAGATCGAGGACCGGGGACTCGGCATGGGCGCCGACACCCTCGCGGAGGCCAACCGGCGCATCGAGCAGTCCGAGGCACTCGACCTGTTCGACAGCGACCGCCTCGGCCTCTTCGTGGTCAGCAGGCTCGCCTCCCGCCACGACGTCAAGGTGCACCTGCGCACCTCCCCCTACGGAGGCACCACCGCGGTGGTCCTGCTGCCGACCGCGCTGCTGCACAGCGGTTCGACGGAACGTTCTTCCCGCCAGGACGAGCAGGGCCGCCCGGCGCAGGAACGCGCGTACGCGCGCGTGCCCGGCGACACCCGGCCCCCGGAGGCCGTCGCCGCCCGCTCGGAACGCCCCGCCCTCGCGGCCACCCTTCCCGGCCCGCACGGCATCACAGACGAGCTTCCCGGCCCGCACGGCATCACCGACGAGTCCGGGCCCCACGGTGTCACCCACGAGACCCGTCCCCGCCCCGCCGTACACGGGCAGCGCCCCCATCACGGCGCGGACGATCCCACCCCTCCCGGAGTCACCGCCTTGAGGCCGCACCGCCCGCAGAACGACTCCGAACCCTCCGACGACCTCCCGCGCCGTGTGCGCCAGGCGAGCCTCGTCCCCCAACTCCGCCGTCAGCGCCCCGAAGAGCCGGCGGCCGAACCCGCACGGCGCGACGACCGGCGCACCCCGGAACTGGTCCGGGACCGCATGGCGGCCTACCGCGACGGCTGGGCGCGCGGCGGGGGCAGGACGCCCGGCCGTGGCACCGCCCCCGACTTCAGAACGGGCAGTCACAGCAACGAAGGAGACCCGGCATGATCCAGGACCCGAACGTGAGGGCCGGCCAGCGATCCGGCGAACTGGACTGGCTGCTCGACGACCTGGTGACGCGGGTGAGCGAGGTGCGGCACGCCGTCGTCCTGTCCAACGACGGACTGGCCGTCGGCGCGTCCACCGCCCTCGCGCGGGAGGACGCCGAACACCTCGCCGCCGTGGCCTCCGGCTTCAACAGCCTCGCCAAGGGCGCGGGACGGCACTTCGGGGCGGGCGGCGTGCGGCAGACCATGGTCGAGATGGACGACGCGTTCCTCTTCGTGGCAGCCGCCGGCGACGGCTCCTGCCTCGCCGTGCTCACCGCCGTCACCGCCGACATCGGGCTGGTCGCCTACGAGATGGCCCGGCTGGTCAAGCGCGTCGGCGAACATCTCTACACGGCGCCGCGCATCTCGGCCCAGCCGCCCGCCGCCGGATGAGCCGGAGAGGCGGCACCGATGACCGAGAACCAGACCGACCCGTGGGATCCGGGCACCCAGTGGTACGACGGCGAGGCCGGCCCCTTGGTCCGCCCGTACGCCATGACGGGCGGACGCACCCAGCCCGGGCCGACCGGTGTCCGCTTCGACCTGATCGCGCTCGTCACCCTCGACCCGGCCGCACCGGCGTTCGACGACGACACCGCCCTCGGCCCCGAACACCGGACCCTGCTCGAACTGTGCCGTACCGAGACGCAGTCCGTCGCCGAACTCGCCGCGGACGCGGACCTCCCCGTCGGTGTGGTCAGAGTGCTCCTCGGTGATCTGCTGGAGCTCGGGCGTGTCACCGTCAGCCGTCCTGTGCCCCCCGCGCAGCTGCCCGACGAACGGATCCTGCGCGAGGTCATCGCGGGATTGCGAGCGCTGTAGATGACCGTTCGGACCCCGCCGTACGCCGCGCCGCATCCCGATCCGACCGGGTTGCGGCACCGACCGGGCGAGACTCGGTCACATCAGGTGTATTTCGCGCCGAACGCCCTGAATGAACACACCCCGTTGTCATGATGCTGACTTCATTCCGCAACCCCGTGGACGTCGACCGCAGCCGGTCCTCCCGAGAGAAGTGATCATGGTCTCCGAGCACTCCGACGCCGTCGGCGACTCCTCCGCCCTGGCACTGAAGATACTGGTCGCCGGCGGGTTCGGCGTCGGCAAGACGACCCTCGTGGGGGCCGTCAGCGAGATCCGGCCGCTGCGCACCGAGGAACTGCTCAGCGAGGCCGGTCAACTGGTGGACGACACCGACGGCGTGGACCAGAAGGTCACCACCACCGTCGCCATGGACTTCGGGCGCATCACGATCCGCTCGGGCCTGTCCCTGTACCTGTTCGGCACCCCGGGGCAGGACCGCTTCTGGTTCCTGTGGGACGAGCTGTCCCAGGGAGCACTCGGCGCCGTCGTCCTCGCCGACACGCGGCGCCTGGAGGACTGCTTCCCCGCCGTCGACTACTTCGAGCACCGGCGCATCCCGTTCGTGGTCGCCGTCAACTGCTTCGCAGGGGCCCGCGCCTACGGCGCCCCGGACGTCTCCCGGGCCCTCGACCTCGACCTCGGCACCCCCGTGGTGCTGTGCGACGCGCGCAACCGGGACTCCGGCAAGGAGGTCCTGATCCGGCTCGTCGAGTACGCCGGGCGGATGCACACCGCCCGGCTCCTCGACTCGGTCGGCTGAAGGCCCTCAGGCCGCCAGGTCCTTGATGGCCACCACGTTGTCGACCGTCACGCGGACCAGCAGTTCGCCCGGGACGCCGTTGCGGGCGCCGTACTCCTCGGCGCGTTCGTCGCCCATGTACCGGGCGGCGATCCGGGTCGCCCAGTGGCGCACCTGGTCCAGGTCCTCCGACAGCCGGGCGCGGCCGTTCAGCACCACGAAGTGGAACGGCGGCCGGTCGTCGTCCACGCACAGGGCGACTCGCCCGTCACGGGCGAGATTGCGCCCTTTCACGGTCTCCTTTCCGGTGTTGAAGACCAGTTCGTCCCCGTCCAGCAGAAACCAGATCGGCGCCACATGGGGGCTCCCATCGGCGCGAACGGTGGACAGCTTCCCGGTGCGGGTGCCCGCCGAGACGAACGCCCGCCACTCCTCGTCGGTCATCTTCTGTGCCATGCACCCATCCTGCTTGCCCGTACGCCGGTCGTGGGGAAGGCTGGCGGGGAAGTTCCTCCGGCCAGGGGGAGACCTCACACGGGGAGACGGACATGGCGCAGAACCAGGGACTCGGCTGGCTCCTGGACGATCTGACCGAGAGGGTGGACCACGTGCGGCACGCACTGGTCCTGTCCAATGACGGGCTGGTCACCGGAGCGAGCACGGGCCTCCGCCGCGAGGACGCCGAGCATCTGGCCGCCGTGGCGTCCGGGCTGCACAGCCTGGCCAAGGGCTCGGGGCGCCACTTCGGCGCGGGCCGAGTGCGCCAGACCATGATCGAGTACGACGACGCCGTACTGTTCGTGACCGCCGCCGGCGCCGGCAGCTGCCTGTGCGTGCTCAGCGGCGCTGAGGCCGACATCGGCCAGATCGCCTACGAGATGACGCTGCTCGTGAACCGGGTCGGCGAACACCTCGGCGTCGACGCCAGACAACCCGAGCGGGCTCCGATCACAGATCTCTGACCTGCGGTTTTCCTGCTTCTCGGCAAGTTATCCACAGGTCGCCACGAAGTGCGCCGAATTGGTTACTGTGAGTGCACGGCGAACGCGCAGGGCGTGAGCCATTCACTCCACGGGGGAGTACGACCATGTCGGCAAGCACCTTCGACCCGCCCCGGTCCGTCACCTGCACACCGACCCGCGCCGCCCGGGAACTGGGGATCAAGCGAAGCGAATTCGACCTCGCCGTGCATCTCGGCCGCATCCGGACCGTGCCCGACGAGGGCGGCGGAGGAGGCCGGCGGGTCGAGCGGGCGGAGATCGACCGCCTGCGTGCGCAGGACGGCTTCCCCGAAACGCTCCGTGAGCGGGTGCGGGTCGTCGGCACTGCCGAGGGCGCCGAACTGATGGGCATCCCGGCCGGCCGGTTCACCCGGCTCGCCCGCCTGGGCCTGCTCGTGCCCGTGCGCTTCTACCTGAACCGCTACCGAGCCGTGGTCTGGCTCTATCTGGCCGAAGAATTGCGGGAGTTCGTGGCCGGCCCCGAGAACGCGCGCCTGCTCAAGGGGCGTACGCCGGACAGCCTGCGCGGGCGGCTCGCGACGGGAGTGGACCTGCGGGCCCGCAACTGGCGCGGACGCCACCTCGGTTTCCTGCTGCGGCAGGCAGAGGATCCGTGGGCCCGAGCCGGGGCTGTGGCGGCCTTCCTCCCGCCCCTGGAGATCGCCGACGTCGTCAAGGACCCGTACGAGCGCGTGCACATGAACCGGTTCCGGCCCGCGCCGGCCGCTCACGGCAATCCGGGATCGCCCGCCGCCGACCTCGCCGAGCGGATCACGATCGCGCAGGACGCCGACGAGATCGGCTGGTTGCGCAGCGACCTGGCACGCGCGCTCAAGGAGGCCCGGATGCTCGCACCCGCCCCGCGCCCGGCCTTGCGCCGCGTCATGCCGGCGAGCCGCACGGTCGCACGGCCCATCCCGCCCATGGCGGCAACGGTGACACGGCTCCCGCAGCCGGCAGCGCGGGTGTCCACCCCGGCCGCGGGGCGCGCGGCACCCACGCCGGAGCCGGGCGGTGGGCCGACAACACTGGTCTGCGCACCCGGGAGCGGGCCCGCGTCGCCGGTCCGTGCACCGGAGGATGACGTACGGCTGCCGCCGCTGCACGGGCTGGACAGTGAGCGGACGCCGCTGGGCCGCGAGCCCGGCGCTGATCCGGTGTCGTCGGCCTGCGAGCCTGACCGCAGGTCTGCGTCGGGGACGACCGAGGTGGGCGGTGAGCCGGCGCCACGGGTGGCCGAGCGGCGAGGCCGGCCGGCGGTGGGGCCGGGCAGGCCACCCGCTCGCCGGGACCGCGCGCCCCACTCGGCGCCGCCGGGGACGGACCGCGGCGTGCGCGCCTGGCTGCGGCGGAGAAACTCCCGGCCCGCGAAGCCCGCGCAGGCCTGACGCCCGGCCGTGATCCCGTGCCGACCGCAACCCACACGAGGGTCCCGGCGCCCGGGACGACCTGCCCGTGCCGACGATCGACCCCCTACAGGGACCTGAACAGGCCCTCCTGGACGACCGAGACGAGCAGCCGCCCCTGCAGGTCGTAGATGCGCCCCCGCGCCAGACCACGCCCGCCGGTGGCGATCGGCGACTCCTGGTCGTACAGGAACCACTCGTCCGCCCGGAACGGCCGGTGGAACCACATGGCGTGGTCCAGCGAGGCCATGTCGAAGTTCCGTGCGCTCCACAGGGGTTCGACAGGGATACGGACCGCGTCCAGGAGGGTCATGTCACTGGCGTAGGTCAGCGCGCACGTGTGCACCAGCGGGTCGTCACCCAGCGGTCCGACCGCGCGCATCCACACGGCGCTGCGCGGCTCGGCGCCCTCGATCTCCTCGGCGTGCCAGCGCAGCCGGTCGACGTACCGGATGTCGAAGGGCTGGCGGCGCGCCATCCGCTCCAGCTGTTCCGGCAGCGCGCCCAAGTGCCTGCGGATCTCCTCGGTCACCGTCGGCAGCGACTCCGGGTGCGGCACCTCACGGGCCGGCGGCAGCTGATGCTCGAACGGTCCTTCCTCAGCCTTGTGAAAGGAGGCGGTCAGATTGAAGATCGTGCGACCCTGCTGTACGGCCGTGACCCGGCGCGTGGTGAACGACCGGCCGTCGCGGACACGCTCCACCTGGTACACGATCGGCACGCCCGGACGGCCGGGCCGCAGGAAGTACGCGTGCAGCGAGTGCACCGGACGGTCGCCGTCGGTGGTGCGGCCGGCGGCGACCAGCGCCTGGCCCGCCACCTGGCCGCCGAAGACCCGCTGCAAGGACTCCTGGGGACTGCGGCCGCGGAAGATGTTGACCTCGATCTGCTCCAGGTCGAGCAGGTCGACCAGTCTCTCGGCCGGGTTCGTCGTCATCGGTGGGATTCTCCTGTGGTCACAGCTGGCCGACGTCGGTCACACGGACGACCGCACGGCCCTCGGCGTCGGAGGCCGTGAGGTCGATCTCCGCGCTGATGCCCCAGTCGTGGTCGCCCCGCGGGTCGTCGAAGATCTGGCGGACGCGCCAGAGGCCGTTCGCCGGCTCCTCGTTGATGACCAGGAGCTTGGGGCCGCGGGCGTCAGGACCGGTACCGAGGTCGTCGTACTCGTCCCAGTACTTGTCCATCGCCTCGCCCCACGCGTCGGCGTCCCAGCCGGACTCGGCGTCCAGCTCGCCCAGTTCCTCGACCTGGTCCAGCGCGGCCAGCTCCACGCGGCGGAACAGGGCATTGCGCACCAGAACACGGAAGGCGCGCGCGTTGGTCGTGATCGGTTTGACCTCGTCGGCCTTCTCCTGGGCCTCCTCGGCGGTCATCTCCTCCGGGTTGGCGAGCTGCTCCCACTCGTCCAGCAGACTGGAGTCGACCTGGCGGACCATCTCGCCCAGCCACTCGATCAGGTCCTGCAGATCCTCGGACTTGAGGTCGTCCGGGATGTTGTGGTCAAGGGTCTTGTAGGCGCCGGCGAGGTAGCGCAGCACGATGCCCTCGGTGCGGGCCAGCTCGTAGAAGGACACCAACTCGGTGAAGGAAAGAGCCCGTTCGTACATGTCCCGGATCACGGACTTCGGCGACAGCGGGTGGTCGCCGACCCAGGGGTGGCTCTTGCGGTAGGTGTTGTACGCGTGGAAGAGCAGCTCTTCGAGCGGCTTCGGGTAGGTGATGTCCTGGAGGCGCTCCATACGCTCCTCGTACTCCACCCCGTCCGCCTTCATCGCGGCCACGGCCTCGCCGCGCGCCTTGTTCTGCTGGGCGACGAGGATCTGCCGCGGGTCGTCCAGGGTGGACTCGACGACGGACACCATGTCGAGGGCGTAGGACGGCGACTCGGGGTCGAGGAGTTCGAACGCGGCCAGGGCGAACGTGGACAGCGGCTGGTTGAGCGCGAAGTCCTGCTGGAGATCGACCGTGAGCCGCACGATGCGGCCCTCGGCGTCGGGCTTGTCCAGCTTCTCCACGATCCCGCCGTCCAGCAGCGAGCGGTAGATCGCGATGGCCCGGCGGATGTGCCGCAGCTGCTGCCTGCGCGGCTCGTGGTTGTCCTCCAGCAGGTGGCGCATCGCCTCGAAGGCGTTGCCCGGGCGGGCGATCACCGACAGCAGCATCGTGTGCGTCACCCGGAAGCGCGACGTCAGCGGCTCCGGCTGCGACTCGATCAGCTTCTGGAAGGTGTTCTCCGTCCAGCCGACGAAGCCCTCCGGCGCCTTCTTGCGCACCACCTTGCGCCGCTTCTTCGGGTCGTCGCCCGCCTTCGCGAGAGCCTTCTCGTTCTCGATGACGTGCTCGGGCGCCTGCGCCACGACCAGACCGGCCGTGTCGAAGCCGGCGCGGCCGGCCCGGCCCGCGATCTGGTGGAACTCACGGGCGCGCAGCGTGCGCACCCGGCTGCCGTCGTACTTGGTCAGGGCGGTGAACAGCACCGTGCGAATAGGCACGTTGACGCCCACGCCGAGCGTGTCCGTGCCGCAGATGACCTTCAGCAGACCGGCCTGGGCCAGCTTCTCCACCAGCCGCCGGTACTTGGGCAGCATGCCGGCGTGGTGGACGCCGATGCCGTGCCGCACGTAGCGGGAGAGGTTGCGGCCGAACTTCGTGGTGAAGCGGAAATTGCCGATCAGCTCGGCGATCTGGTCCTTCTCCTCGCGCGTGCACATGTTGATGCTCATCAGCGCCTGCGCCCGCTCCACGGCCTGCGCCTGCGTGAAGTGCACGATGTAGACGGGGGCCTGCTTGCTCGCCAGCAGGTCGGTGAGGGTCTCGGTGAGCGGGGTGAGCTCGTACTCATAGGAGAGGGGCACCGGGCGGGTGGCCGAGCGGACCACCGAGGTCGGGCGGCTGGTGCGGCGGGTGAGATCCTTCTCGAAGAAGGAGACGTCGCCCAGGGTGGCGGACATCAGGATGAACTGCGCCTGGGGGAGCTCCAGCAGCGGGATCTGCCAGGCCCAGCCGCGGTCGCCCTCGGCGTAGAAGTGGAACTCGTCCATGACCACCTGGCCGACGTCCGCGTTCTTGCCGTCCCGCAGCGCGATGGAGGCCAGCACCTCGGCGGTGCAGCAGATCACGGGTGCGTCGGCGTTCACGGAGGCGTCGCCGGTGAGCATGCCGACGTTCTCGGTGCCGAACAGCTTGCACAGCTCGAAGAACTTCTCCGACACCAGCGCCTTGATCGGAGCCGTGTAGAAGGTGACCTCGTCCCGGGCCAGCGCGGCGAAGTGCGCACCCGCGGCGATCATGCTCTTGCCGGAGCCGGTGGGCGTCGAGACGATCACATTCGCCCCGGAGACCACCTCGATCAGTGCCTCCTCCTGGTGGGGATAGAGGGTGAGGCCGCGCTCCTGCGCCCACGACTCGAAGGCTTCGTACAGGGCGTCGGGGTCGGCGGTCGGCGGCAGCTGATCGATGAGGGTCACGCCCCCATCTTGCCTGGCCTCCTCCCCGAGAGGGGAATCGGCTGCGGGTACGAAGATCATGGCCGCTACGCTGTGTCGCCGACGAGGCGTCGGCGCACCAGGTCAACTGGACAGCGGTACACGAGGAATGGGGCGGGAAGCGGCCATGATGGGACCAGCACACTCACTGTCGGGGGCCGCGGCCTGGCTCGGTGTGGGAGCGGCCGCCGCGGCGGCCGGGCATCCCATGCCCTGGCCGGTTCTCCTCGTGGGCGCCCTGATCAGTGCCGGCGCCGCACTCGCCCCGGACCTGGACCACAAGGCGGCCACCATCTCGCGCGCGTTCGGGCCGCTCTCCCGCTGGATCTGCGAGATCGTGGACAAGCTGTCGTACGCCGTCTACAAGTCGACCAGGAAGCAGGGCGACCCGCGCCGCTCCGGCGGTCACCGCACGCTGACGCACACCTGGGTGTGGGCGGTGCTGCTCGGCGGTGGCTGCTCGGCGGCAGCCATCACCGGGGGCCGCTGGGCGGTGCTGGCGATCCTGTTCGTGCACATGGTGCTGGCGATCGAGGGTCTGCTGTGGCGGGCGGCCCGGGGCTCCAGCAGCGATGTTCTGGTGTGGCTGCTGGCGGGGACCAGCGCGTGGATTCTCGCCGGGATCCTGGACAAGCCGGGCAACGGCTCGGACTGGCTGTTCACCGCGCCCGGGCAGCAGTACCTGTGGCTGGGGCTGCCGATCGTGCTGGGGGCGCTGGTGCACGACATCGGGGACGCGCTGACCGTGTCCGGCTGCCCGATCCTGTGGCCGATCCCGGTGGGCCGCAAGCGCTGGTACCCGCTGGGCCCGCCGAAGGCGATGCGCTTCCGTGCGGGCAGCTGGGTGGAGCTGAGGGTGTTGATGCCCGTGTTCATGCTGCTCGGGGGAGTGGGCTGCGCGGCGGCCCTCAACGTGATCTGAGCCCCGGCTCCCGGTCAGGCCGTGTCCGCTTCGCCGTAACGGCGCTCGAAGCGGGCGACGCGGCCCTCGGTGTCGATCGTGCGGGCCTTGCCCGTGTAGAACGGATGGCTTTCCGAGGAGATCTCCACGTCGATCACCGGGTAGGTCTGCCCGTCGTCCCACTCGATGGTCTGCTCGCTCCGTGCGGTGGAGCGGGTCAGGAACGCGTAGCCCGCGGCGCGGTCGCGGAAGACCACGGGGTGGTACTCGGGGTGCTTGTCCTGCTGCATGGCGGCTCCTGGTGCGGGTCGGTCGGGCAAGGGGCCGGCGGATCGGTCCGCATGCGCGGGTCAGCCGGGCAGGGAGTCCTCGTCCACGACGTGCATCGCGGCTTCCTCGGCCGAGGCGGCGGCGCCGTCGATGCCGACGTCGGTAGCGACGAGGGCGGGCTCCTCGTCCTCGTGCGCTCCCTCGTCCGGGGCGACAAGGCGGCCGGAGCGGAGGTGACCGACCTCGTTGTCCAGGGGTTCCCCGTCGGTGCCGGTGCAGTCCCCGATGTCGTCGCCGTCGGGGACGGCGGGGTCGGGCTGTTCCTCGGCGAGCCGCTGGTCGAGGGTTTCCCCCGCCTTCCTCTCGGCGGCCGTCACACCGACGTGGTCGACCGCCCACGGTCGCTCGGGAGGGGACCAGCCACGGTCGAGGGGGTCGTCGACGCCGTCGAAGTCCAGTGTGTCCTCGACGTCGAGCACCCCCGAGTCCTCCCGGATCTCCGAGGAATCGGGCTGGTAGACGTCGTCCCCCCAGCCGTCGGCGCTGTCCACGAGTACCTCCTGGTGGTGAGGACGGCCGCGTGCCGCCGAGGCGGACGGCCGGCCGTCGGCACGTGCGGCACGGATCTCACACGTCGCGAACCGGGTGGTTCCCGGGTGTTCCCCGCACCGGTGCCGTTTTCCAGCCTTCCACCCCTGCTCGGCACCGCGCAACGGCACGGGCCCCGGCCGGGGACCGCGCAGGCGCCTCGCACCCCGGACGAACCCGCCGGGCCCCGGCCCGCCACGGCCCGGCCGCCTCGTGCCCGGAGCACCGGAAGCGAGGGTGACGGCGTCGCCATGACCGTGCTGCCGAGCACGGGAGCCGATCCGGCCGCTGCCGCGGACCGGGATGGTCCTGCCGCCGGAGCCGAAAGCGACCGGGACCGTCCTGCCGTCGGGAGTCCTGCAGACGCGCCCACGACCGAAACCGACGGAGGCCACACCGCCGCCGCACCCACCGCCTGCATCCCCACCGAGCCGACCACCCGACACCGTCCCATCACCGAGCCGCCCACCGGCGCCCCGGCCGGCACCCCCACCGGCGCCCGATCACCCGGTGCCTTCCTCACCGGCACTAGCCCACCTGCCGGCACCAGCTCACCCGCCGCCGACGGCAGCCCGCCGCGCCGGATCACAGCACCCGGCGCCCCTTCCCAGCCGTCAACCGTGCCAGGAGCGCCACAGTGCCGCGTACGCCCCGTCCTCGGCCACCAGCTGGTCGTGGCTGCCCAGCTCGCTGATGCGTCCGTTCTCCACGACCGCGATCACGTCGGCGTCGTGGGCGGTGTGCAGCCGGTGGGCGATGGCGACGACGGTGCGGCCGTCGAGGACGCGGGCCAGGGAGCGTTCCAGATGGCGGGCCGCGCGTGGGTCGAGCAGCGAGGTCGCCTCGTCCAGGACGAGCGTGTGCGGATCGGCGAGCACCAGCCGGGCCAGCGCGATCTGCTGGGCTTGCGCCGGGGTCAGCGCCAGTCCTCCGGAGCCGACCTCCGTGTCCAGGCCGTCGTCCAGCGCCCGTGCCCAGCCGTCCGCGTCCACGGCGCCCAGGGCCGCCCACAGCTCGGCGTCCGTGGCGTCGGCACGGGCCAGCAGCAGGTTGTCGCGCAGGGAACCGACGAAGACGTGGTGCTCCTGGTTGACGAGGGCGACGTGCGCGCGGACGCGTTCCGCCGGCATCCGGGACAGCTCGGCGCCGCCCAGGGTGATCCGGCCGTCCCGGGGCGCGTAGATCCCGGCGAGCAGCCTGCCCAGCGTGGACTTGCCCGCGCCCGAGGGGCCGACCAGAGCCAGCCGGGTGCCGGGCGCGACCTCGAGGGACACCCGGCGCAGCACGTCGACGCCCTCGCGGTAGCCGAAGTGCACCTGGTCGGCGTGCACGTCCCGCCCGTCGGGGGCCAGCGCGGCGTCCCCGGCGTCCGGCTCGATGTCCCGCACCCCGACCAGGCGGGCCAGCGACACCTGGGCGACCTGCACCTCGTCGTACCAGCGCAGGATCAGGTTCACCGGGTCGACGAGCATCTGCGCGACGAGGGCGCCCGTGGTCAGCTGGCCCACGCCGATCCAGCCCTGCAGGACGAACACGCCGCCGACCATCAGGACCGAGCCGAGCACGAGGACGTGAACGGCGTTGATCACGGGGAAGAGCACGGACCTGAGCCAGAGGGTGTACCGCTCCCAGGCCGTCCACTCCTTGATCCGCTGCTCCGACAGGGCGATGCGGCGGGCGCCGAGGCGGTGGGCCTCGATGGTGTGACCGGCATCCACGGTCTCCGCGAGGGCGGCGGCGACGGCGGCGTACCCGGCGGCTTCGGAGCGGTAGCCGGAGGGCGCGCGCTTGAAGTACCAGCGGCAGCCGACCACCAGCACCGGCACGGCGAGCAGCACGGCCGCGGCGAGCGGCGGGGCCGTCACGACGAGCCCGCCGAGCAGCAGCAGGGCCCACACGACGCCGATGGACAGCTGTGGCACGGCCTCGCGCATGGCGTTGGCCAGGCGGTCGATGTCGGTGGTGATGCGGGAGAGCAGGTCGCCGGTGCCCGCCCGTTCCAGCACGCCCGGCGGCAGCCCGACCGACCGGACGAGGAAGTCCTCGCGCAGGTCGGCCAGCATCCGCTCGCCGAGCATCGCACCCCGCAGCCGCACCTGCCGGACGAACACGGCCTGGACGGCCAGCGCGAGCGCGAACAGGCCGACGGTCAGGCCCAGATGGAGCTCCGGGGCGCCGTCGGAGACCCGCTCGACCAGGCCGCCGAGCAGGTACGGGCCCACCATGGAGGCGACGACCGCCACCGTGTTGACGGCGATGAGCAGCAGGAAGGCGCGGCGGTGCCGGCGGAAGAGCTCGGTGACGTAGGCGCGCACGGTCGCGGTGGCGCCGACGGGCAGGGTGGTGGCGGTCGTCGGGGCCGCCGGGTCGTACGCCGGCGGCGCAACGCCGATCATGCGCTCTCCTCGATCTCTTCCAGCTCCTGGAGGGCGCCCAGCAGGGCGTCCTCGTCGGCCGCGGTCAGCTCGTCGTCCGTCTCGCGTGTCACCACGGCCCGGTACCGGGGTTCGCTGTCGACCAGCTCTCGGTGCACGCCGGTCGCGACGACCGCGCCCTCGTGGACGAGGGCGACCCGGTCGGCGTGGTCGAGCAGCAGCGGGGACGAGGTGAAGACCACCGTCGTTCGCTCCGACCTCAGTCGGCGAAGCCCGTCGGCGATCCGCGCCTCGGTGTGCGAGTCGACCGCGGACGTCGGTTCGTCCAGCACCAGCACCTCGGGGTCGGTGATCAGGGACCGGGCCAGCGCGAGCCGCTGGCGCTGGCCGCCGGACAGGGACCGTCCGCGCTCGGTGATGCGGGCGTCCATGGGGTCGGCCGCGTCCAGCGATCCCTGCACGAGCGCGTCCAGGACGTCCTCGCACTGCGCCGCCGCCAGTGCGTCCGCGGCGGATACGGCTCCGGAGGAGGGGACGTCGAGCAGCTCGCGCAGCGTGCCGGACAACAGCACCGGGTCCTTGTCCTGGACGAGGACGGCGGTACGGGCGCTGTCCAGGGGGAGTTCGTCCAGCGGCACCCCGCCGAGCAGCACCGCGCGGCCCGGTTCGGCCGGGTGGCCGCCCAGCCGCTCCGCGAGCCGGCCGGCCGCGTCGGGGTCGCCGCACACCACGGCGGTGAACCGGCCGGTGGCTGCGAGCAGCCCGGTGCCGGGGTCGTACAGATCCCCGCCGGGCACCTCGGCCTCGCGGGTGCCGTCGGTGTCCGTGGCCCGCCGCAGCGACAGCACGCGCGCCGCCCGTTTGGCCGAGGGGCGAGAGAAGGAGTACGCCATGGCGATCTCCTGAAAGTGCTGCAGCGGATAGTTGAGGACCATCACCGCGCTGTAGACGGTGACGAGTTCGCCGATCGCGATCCGGCCCTGTCGGGCCAGGTGGATGCCGTGCCAGACCACCGCGATCAGCAGCAGCCCGGGCAGCAGCACCTGGAGGGCGGAGATCAGCGACCACATCCGGGCGCTGCGCACCGCGGCGTGCCGCACCTCCTGCGAGGCCCGGCGGTAGCGGTCGAGGAACAGCTCCTCGCCGCCGATGCCGCGCAGGACACGCAGTCCGGCGACGGTGTCGGAGGCCAGTTCGGTGGCGCGGCCCGCCTTCTCGCGCTGGATGTCGGCGCGGCGCGTGGCCCGGGGCAGCAGCGGCAGCACCGCCAGGGCCACGACGGGCAGGCCGACGGCGACGATCATGCCCAGCGCGGGCTGGTAGACGAGGAGGCCGACACCGACCACCACGACCGTGGACGCGGCGGCGGTGAACCGGGAGACCGCCTCGACGAACCAGCCGATCTTCTCCACGTCACCGGTGGAGACGGCCACCACCTCACCGGCCGCGACCCGCCGGGTCAGCGCGGAGCCCAGGTGGGCGGCCTGACGGGCCAGCAGTTGCTGGACGCGGGCGGCGGCCGTGATCCAGTTGGTGACGGCGGTGCGGTGCAGGAAGGTGTCGCCGACGGCGATGCCCGTGCCGCACAGCAGCAACAGACCGCCCGTCAGGGCGAGCCGGCTGCCGGAACGGTCGACGACCGCCTGGACGGCGAGGCCGACACAGAAGGGCAGGAGGGAGACGGAGACGAAGTGGAGCAGGCCCCAGGCGAGCGATTTCAGCTGCCCGCCCAGCTGATTGCGCCAGAGCCACCACAGGAATCGGGGACCCGAACGCGCGTCCGGCACGCCCGGGTCGGGATACGGAAGGTCTTGAATCTGCATGACGTCCCAGTGGCTCGTGTCAGGGGAGGGGGAAGCGGCAAGGAGCGGCGAGGAGCGGCAACAAGCCGTGACAGGGTCGCGTCGCAGAGTGGGTGATTTCAAACGGTTTTCCTGGGCCGCCCGGACCGTCCGCCGACTTCCGGCCAGGCATGCGGGGCCGCGCGTGTGCGCCGCCCGGGGCACCGGTCACCCGGCACGGTGAACGCGGGAAGACGGCACGATCAGCCGGTGTGCGATGCCACCGTGCTCCGATGCGGACCGGTAGCGCGTGGCATGCGGGGCTCACGGCGGCGGCCGGCGGGGCCCTCCGTGCCGACCTCAGCACCAGCACGGGCCTCGCGCCCGTCCCCGCTCGCACGGGCCTCGCGCCGGTCCCGCCAGCGCCGGCCTCGCGCCCGCCCCCGCCAGCACCGGCGGAGCGCCGGGTCTCGGTGGCCCGCCCCCGCACGCCCCGACCGTGTCCTCGCCCCCCGGCCGACCCAGCCCGTATTCCAGGCGTCGGTGCACTTCAGCGGGTTCACCCGCTTCGACGCGGGCGGTGTGCGCCCCGGCCCCGGCGGCAGGCTGCCGTACGGCCAGAACGCGGGCGCATCGGCACGGCTGCGCCCGGACGCCTGGCCGGGGCGGTGGGGGTCAGTGCCCGGCCGGGCGGTCCTGCTGCGCCGCCGGCGGTCCCGCCGCGGCGGGTGTGCTCAGCACGTCCACGTCGTTCGCGCGGACGTAGCCGAGCCGGTGGCCGATCTGGATCTCGTAGTACTCCTCCTCGCCCTGCACCACCGGGTTCGGTGTGGTGACAAAGGTCGACTTGGCGACATAGGAACCCCCGACGGTGTCCTGGGTGACGTACCGCTGGCCCGCCAGGAGGCGGTAGGGCAGTGGGGATTCGGGCTGCTCCTCCACGTCCTCCGGGTAGGCCTCCGCCTCCGGCAGGGCACGGCCGAACACCGGGACCTCGTCCAGCCCCTCCTTGGGCGTCACCATCCGGCCGCTCGCACCGACGGCCGTCGGGTGCGCCTTCGGGTTCTTGAACCACGCCTTCTGGCCCTGGTACCAGATCGCCGTCCAGTCGCCGCTGCGTCCGGCGACGGCGAAGGTCTGCCCGGCGGAGACGCGCGACCCGAGGTCGTTGACGTCCACCGTGGACTTCTCGCCGTCCGGGTGGCGCCCCGGATCCTGGATGAGCGGCGCCCTCTCGTCCGGCCGGGTGTAGAGGCGGACGGCGCTGGAGCCGTGCTTCGGGCACGTCCGGGCCGAGCGGGTGCAGCCGGTGAACAGCGGACTGTGGGTGGCGTAGTCGGGCAGGATCATCACCATGTCGCTGTCCGGGCCGGCCGTGGCCCGCAGCGGCGCGCCGAGCAGGTCGAAGTAGTGCCGCCAGTCCCAGAAGGGGCCGGGGTCGTCGTGCATGTCGGGGATGCTGTCGGTCGTGGGCGCCGGGACGTTGTCATGGCCGTAGATGTGCTGGCGGTCGAGCGGGATGCCGTACTTCTTGGCCAGGAAGCGCACCAGGCGGGCCGAGGTCCGGTACATCGTCTCCGTGAACCAGGTGCCCGGCTGTCTGAGGAATCCCTCGTGCTCGATGCCGATGGAGCGGGCGTTGATGAACTGGTTGCCGGAGTGCCAGGCCTCGTCCTTCGTCCGGATGTGCTGGGTGACATGGCCGTCGCTGGAGCGGATCGAGTAGTGCCACGACGCCTCGGTCGGGTCCTGCACGGTCTGGAACATGCTCTGCAGGGACGCTTCGGTGTCGTGGATGACGATGGAGTCGATCTTCTGGTCCTTGGGCCGGTCGCCGAGATCGTGGTTGCCGTAGTCGCCGTCGTCGTCGATCTCCTGGTAGGCCGCGGCGAGCCAGTCGCAGGTCAGCTCGGCGGGGCACTCGACGTTCTTCGACCGCCGCGCGTCCCGGACGTGGACGGCCCGTGGGTGGACACCGGGGCTGGCGGGAAGGGAGATCTTCTGCCCCTCGGCGGTGGTGCGGTGCGCTCCCTTGTGGATCAGCGAGAAGACGTCGTTCGCGTAGGTCGCGGCCGACGTGACGTCAGCCGTTCCGGGGAAACGTTTCACCGCCTCCCACCAGTCCGCCGGGTTGTCGCTCAGGGGCTTGCCGAGCTGGCGCTGCGTCGCCGCCAGGAGCGCCGCGCCACCCCGTACGTTGGCGACGGCGTCCGTCCGCAGGCGTCCCGCCGGGGCGCCGATCAGACGTGCGGCGCGTTCCAGGTCCGCCGGCTGTACGGCGCGGCCGCCCGAGGCGCCGGCCGCCGCTGCCGCGGGCGTCCCCACCGTCCCGGGCGGGACGCCGTTGCCGCCCTGCGGGCCCGCCGCCAGCGCCGGGGGCTTGGCGCGGCCGGGGTCCACCAGGTGCATCGGCCCGTAGCCGCCCGCGACGCTGGGGGCGCCCGGGTGGGAGTCCCAGCGTGACTGCATGTAGGACACACCCATGAGGACATTGCGAGGCACGTGATACTCGCGAGCGGCGTCGGCGAAGGCGTCCTGGAGCACTCGGTCCTGTGCGTCGTCGTCCGCGGACAACGGGATGAGCAGCAGCGGCGTCAGCACCGCCGCCGACGCGATCACGCAGGCCGTTCGACGGCAGCTGCGGAGACTGTTGGGAACACGTGGGGCGGCGGGTCTTCTCATAGGGCGGTTCTCCAGACATGTTCGTCACCATCAGGACGGCACCCTGGGAAAGGGAGTTGTCCTGCACGCCACCCCCTGTACGTTTCCGTGCCTGACGCGCCACGTCGCGCCAAGGGTCACCGGGGTGGCCGATCGACCGGGCAGGGGCCACTCGGTCGGCGGTGCGCGGGCTCAGTCCTCGACCGGGTCCACCTGCCAGTCGGGGTGTCCCGGCATCGCAGGGGTGTGCGGCCCGTACAGCCACGGCGTCAGAAAGGGTTTCAGGTCCTCGCCGGCGACCCGGGACGCGAGTGCGATGAAGTCCTGGGTGCCGGCCGCACGGCCCCGGTACGTCGTCACCCAGGACCGCTCGATCCTGCCGAAGGTCTCCTCGCCGACCTTCTCCCGCAGGGCGAACAGCACCAGCGCCGAGCCGTCGTAGCGCATCACCTTGAACAGCGTCGGCTCCGTGGGCTCGGCGGGCGCGCCCTCGTCGTGACGCCACTGGTCGTGCTGCTCGTAGGCCGCCCGCATCGCGTCCTCCAGGGCGACGCCGCCGTGCTCGCCGGAGTACAGGCGTTCGTAGAAACGGGCATGACCCTCGCTCAGCCACAGGTCGGACCAGCGCCGGACGGCGACGCTGTCACCCGTCCAGTGGTGCGTCAGCTCGTGCACGAGATTGCGTTCGGCGTCGACCTGGTCACCCGTCAGGTCGTCCTTCGGTACGACCGACAGCGACTGTGTCTCCAGCGCCACCGGCAGGTCGCTGTCCCCGACGAGCACGCCGTAGCGGCGGAACGGGTACGGACCGAGCCGCTGTTCCAGCCAGGCGAGATGCTCCGGGGTGAGCGAGCGGACCTCCCGCGTGTCGCCGACCAGTCCGTCCGGGACCACGTCCCGTAGGGGCAGTCCGCGCGGTCCGGTGCCGGTGGCGAACGTGAACCTCCCGATCGCCAGCTGGACCAGTTGCGCCGCGATCGGCTGCTCGGAGTCGTACGTCCAGGTGATGCGTCCGCCGGGCCTGCGGGCGGTGGTGACGAGCCGTCCGTTGGCCACCGCGCTGAGCCCCGGTGGGGTGGTGATGCGGAAGGTGACCGGCGCCCGCAGGCTCGGGTGGTCGTTCGCCGGGAAGATCATTTTCGCGCCGTCGGGCTGGGCGCAGACCATGGTGCCGTCGGCCGTGGGCACCCAGCCGTAGTCCTGGATCGCGTCGTCGCGGTGCCGGTGCTGTGCCGGGTCGGCGGTGTAGGCGACGCGGACGGTGAACGTGCGGCCGCGGGGGACCGGGTGCGCGGGGGTGACGACGAGTTCGTCGCCGTCGCGTGCGAAGGCGGCCGGGGCGCCGTCGACCGTGACGGTGTGCAGCGTGTTGCCGGCGAAGTCGAGGTCGAAGCGGGAAAGGGGCTGAGTGGCGGTCGCGCTGATCGTGGCGCCGGCGGGGAAAGGTGTGCGCGGTGCCCGCCAGTCGACGTCGAGGGTGTAGCGGCGGACCGTGTAGCCGCCGTTGCCGGCGAGCGGCATCAGCGGGTCGCCGATGCCCGGTGCGCCGGGGGACGGGGCCGGGCCGGAGGAGGCGGCCGGGCCGGGAGCGGGCGAGCCGTGGCCTGCGCGCGGGAGCACGTGGGCGAACACACCGGCACCGGCGAGGGCGCCGGCACCGGCGAGAGTGAAGGCGAGGGCCGCTCGACGGGTGCGGAGGACGGGGCGGGGGCGCCTTCGTCGGGTCTCCTGGCGCGGAGGCCTCGCTGGGCGGCCGACGGGCATGATCTCCATGTCCGCACTATGTCAGCCTAGTGCGCTTATAGCACTAAATGTCCCGCCGGGCGGCCGCATGACGGAGGTCGGACGCGGGCACGCTCTCGCGGTGGCCGACGTCCGGTCTCCTCGTTGCGGTCGGCGGCCAACTCCCCGTAGAACAGCGGCCATGAGAAGACGGATGGTCATGTCCATGCTCGCGGGAGCGACCCTCCTGGCGAGTGCGCTCTTCGGCACCGGAGCGGCGGCCGCCGGGGCCGCCGACATCCCGGCCGAGTTCGGAACCGACTGGCACGACCCGGTCGCCGCGGCCCCGCCCGTCGACCGGCCGCACACCAGGTCGTGTCAGGTCACCCTGGCCGACGCCCAGTTCCGCGACTTCACCCCCTATCGCGGCACGTACACCCCGCCGCAGAGCTGCGGCGACCACTGGAGCAAGGTCGTCCTGCGCCTCGACGGCAAGGTGAAGGGCCGTCAGTACGACCGACTCGGCTATCTCCATGTGGGCGGGGTCGAGATCCTGCGCACCTCCACCCCCGAGCCCTCACCCGACGGCATCGAGTGGCACGTGGAGAAGGACGTCACCCGCTACAGCGACACCTTCCGCGGTGCGCGGGACGTCGAGATGCTGATCGGCAACGTCGTGGACGACACGTACACCGGCGTCATCGACGTGCACGTCACCCTGACCTTCTACGCGGGCCGCCCCGCGCAGCGGACCCCCGACCGGGTGCTCACCCTCGCCGACACTCCCGACGGCACCACCCTCACCACCCCGCGCAACAGCGAGCGGATCGTCGCCGAGGTGTACGCGACCGGTTCGGGCGGCGGCTGCGAGGAGTTCTGGTACCTGACCGTGGCCGACCCGGCGTCGTACTCCTGCAAGGCCGACCACGGGCCCTACCGCGAGGTGCAGATCAAGGTCGACGGTCGACTCGCCGGAATCGCCGCGCCGTACCCGAACGTGTGGACCGGCGGCTGGTCCAACCCCTTCCTCTGGTACGTGGTTCCGGCCCCGCACGCCTTCGACGTGCGGCCGATCGAGTACGACCTCACGCCCTTCGCCGGCCTCCTCGACGACGGCCGGCCGCACCGCGTCGAGGTCTCCGTCGTCGGCGTGCCCGCGGGGCAGACGGGGTGGAGCACCCCGGTGAACGTGCTCGTCTGGCAGGACGCCCACCGCGCGCGGGTCACCGGCGGGCTGACCGGTGACAGGGCGAGCGACATCGCCGACTCCTCCACCTACACGCCCGGCCCGGAGAACCGCGTGCACACCGAGGCCGGACACCGGCTCACCGTCTCCGGATACCTCGACACCTCGCACGGCCGCGTGACCACGACTGTCACCCGCACCCTCGCCGCCACCTCCGTCCATCGCTGGACCGACGGCGAGAACACCGACGGACTCGACGCGACCTGGACGGACGACGAGAAGGTCACCGTCGGCGGGCACGGTCCCGCGCGCACGACGCACACGCACCGGACGTTCACCATGAACGGTGCCACGACCCTCGATGCGGACAACCGCCTGCGCACCGTGCTGACCCTCGGCGACCGGGCGGGGGTCGCGGAACTCCGGGACGGGCGGCGCACCGCCTGGTCGCGGCTCGACGACACCTACCGCGGAGACGCCGCGTACACCGTCAACGTCCCGCGCGACCAGCGGCACGCGGTCGGTACGTCGACCGAGCGATACCGCCGTTACGGCTCCGACGGCTGCTACGACCGCTCGCTGACATCGGTTCAGGGGGTGCTGACGCAGGACCGCGACGGCTGCTGAGCCGGTGCGGTGCGTCCCGACGCGCCGCCTCGCGGTACGCGGCCCCCTCCACCGCCATGGTGGGGCGGGGCCGCGAGCAGGTCAGCAGGGCTTGGCCGTGTCCCCGTCGATCAGGCTGTCCAGCAGGACGCCGAGCACCTCACGCTCCTTCTCCGTGAGCGGGGCGAGGATCTCCTCGGCCGCCGAGCGGCGGGCGCCGCGCAGCTGGCGCAGGGTCGCGCGTCCCTCGTCCGTCAGCTCGATCCGGGTCACGCGCCGGTTCGCCGGGTCCGCCACCCGCCGTACCTTTCCGCTCGCCTCCAGTCCGTCGACCAGCGTCGTCACGGCGCGCGGCACCACCTCCAGGCGCTCGGCGAGATCGGCCATGCGCGGCGCCGAGTCGTAGTGCGCGAGGGTGCGCAGCAGCCGGGACTGGGCCGGGGTGACGCCCAGGTCGCGCCGCTCCAGATGGCGCTTCTGGATGCGGTGCACCCGGCGGGTCAGCCGCAGCAACTGCTCGGCGAGCAGGCCGTCGGAATCCGGGGTGGTCATGCGGGAACAATATCAGGATGCCGTTCATTGTGAGTATAGGTAACAATGAGCTACGATCCGATCCGTCATCGTCGGCCAGTCCTGTCCGGCGCCCGTTCATCTCCGTAGGAGCCCATGCATCCCGACCGCGAACCCTCCTGGACCCCGCCTGCCGACGCCGAGGAACAGCCCCGGCAGGTGCGCCGCATCCTGAAGCTCTTCCGTCCCTACCGGGGGCGGCTGGCGATCGTCGGCCTGCTGGTCGGCGCCTCCTCGCTGGTCTCGGTGGCCACACCGTTCCTGCTGAAGGAGACCCTCGACGTCGCGATCCCCCAGGGCCGCACCGGTCTGCTGAGCCTGCTCGCGCTCGGCATGATCCTCAGCGCCGTCCTCTCCAGCGTCTTCGGCGTGCTGCAGACCCTGATCTCGACCACCGTCGGCCAGCGCGTCATGCACGACCTGCGCACCGCCGTCTACGGCCGCCTGCAGCGCATGTCGCTCGCCTTCTTCACGCGCACGCGCACCGGCGAGGTGCAGTCCCGCATCGCCAACGACATCGGCGGCATGCAGGCGACCGTCACCTCCACCGCCACCTCCCTGGTCTCCAACGCCACCAGCGTCGTCGCCACGATCGTCGCGATGACCGCCCTCGACTGGCGGCTCACGATCGTCTCGATGGTCCTGCTGCCGGCGTTCGTGTGGATCAGCCGCCGCGTGGGCAACGAGCGCAAGCGGATCACCACCCAGCGGCAGAAGCAGATGGCCGCGATGGCGGCCACCGTCACCGAGTCGCTCTCCGTCAGCGGCATCCTGCTCGGCAGGACGATGGGCCGTTCCGACTCGCTGACCGCGTCCTTCGCCGACGAGTCCGAGCGGCTGGTCGACCTCGAGGTGCGCTCCAACATGGCCGGACGCTGGCGCATGGCGGTGATCACCATCGTCATGGCCGCCATGCCCGCCGTCATCTACTGGACCGCGGGGCTGGCGCTCCAGCTCGGCGGCCCGAAGGTCTCCCTCGGCACCATCGTCGCCTTCGTCTCGCTCCAGCAGGGCCTGTTCCGCCCGGCCGTCAGCCTGCTCGCGACCGGCGTCCAGATACAGACCTCGCTCGCGCTCTTCCAGCGCATCTTCGAGTACCTGGACCTGCCCGTCGACATCACCGAGCGCGAGCGGCCGGTCCGTCTCGACCAGATCAAGGGCGAAGTCCGCTTCGAGGGTGTCGGGTTCCGCTACGACGACAAGGGCGGCCCCGTCCTCGACGGCATCGAGGTCACCGTCCCGGCGGGCCACAGCCTCGCCGTCGTCGGTCCGACCGGCGCCGGCAAGTCCACTCTCGGCTATCTGGTGCCCCGGCTCTACGACGTCACCGCGGGCCGCGTCACCCTGGACGGCATCGACGTCCGCGACCTCGACTTCGACACGCTCGCCCGCGCGGTCGGCGTCGTCTCGCAGGAGACGTACCTCTTCCACGCCTCCGTCGCCGACAACCTGCGCTTCGCGAAGCCGGACGCCACCGACGAGGAGCTGCACGCGGCGGCCAAGGCGGCCCAGATCCACGACCACATAGCCGCCCTGCCCGACGGCTACGACACCGTCGTCGGCGAGCGGGGCCACCGCTTCTCCGGCGGTGAGAAGCAGCGTCTCGCCATAGCCCGCACCATCCTGCGCGACCCGCCCGTCCTCATCCTGGACGAGGCGACCAGCGCGCTCGACACCCGTACGGAAGCGGCCGTCCAGGAGGCCATCGACGCCCTGTCGGCCGATCGGACGACCATCACCATCGCCCACCGTCTGTCCACCGTCCGCGGCTCCGACCAGATCGTGGTCCTGGACGCCGGGCAGGTCGCCGAACGTGGTACGCACGAGGAGCTGCTGGAGCTGGACGGCCGGTACGCCGCCCTGGTGCGCCGCGACGCCCAGCTCGAGCCGACAAGCTGACGATACGTAGGGCTAATGCCGGGTTTATGACGATATGCGTATTACCGTGCCCGCATGCAGATGAAATTTCCGCCATGGAACACGATCCAACTGACCCGGCGGGGCAGACTCGCCCTCCTCGTGGCCGGCGCCGTCGTGGCCGGTACCGCCGTGGTGGTGCCGCTGCTGACCTTGGGTGGCAAGCCGAAGGCGGAAGCGCCACCCGCCACGCTGGTCATCCCTGAGG
Organism: Streptomyces sp. NPDC051133; assembly: GCF_040682635.1. Taxonomy (NCBI): domain Bacteria; kingdom Bacillati; phylum Actinomycetota; class Actinomycetes; order Kitasatosporales; family Streptomycetaceae; genus Streptomyces; species Streptomyces sp. NPDC051133. The sequence continues at coordinate 37,850 of NZ_JBFBBK010000044.1, read as the reverse complement.
GCTGGCGCGCCGGCCAGGTCTACGACGCGATCGACAGGGCGCTGAAGCTGCCGGCCGGCAGCACCCGCAAGTCCGTCGGCAAGGCCGGGCTGAAGCTGCCCGGCGATGCCAAGGGCAACCCCGAGGGCTTTCTCTTCCCGGCCACGTATCCGCTCCCGAAAGGCACGACGCCCGAATCCCTGCTGCGGTTCATGGTCGACACCGCCGACAAGAAGTTCGGCGGGGTGCCGGTCGCGGCCGGCGCGCAGCACAACGCCATGAGCCTGCACCAGATCGTCACCGTCGCCAGCATCGTCCAGGCCGAGGCGGCGACGAAGGAGGACATGGGCAAGGTCGCCCGGGTCGTCTTCAACCGGCTGCAGCGCGGGATGCCGCTGCAGATGGACTCCACGATCAACTACGCGCTGAACCGCACCACCCTGCGCACCACCGAGGACGACACCCGCATCGCGAGCCCGTACAACTCCTACCAGCGCATGGGCCTGCCGCCCACCCCGATCGACAACCCCGGCGAGGAGGCGATGCGCGCCGCCACCAACCCGACACCGGGCGACTGGCTGTACTTCGTCACCATCAAGCCGGGGGACACGCGCTTCACCACCGACTACGCGACGCACCTGCGCAACGTGGCGGAGTTCAACGCCCTGCGCGAGAGCGCCGCGGCGTCGCAGTCCCCGGAGCAGTCGCCGGGCCAGTCACCCGAACGGTCGCCGGGCCAGTCCCCGGCGCAGCCCCCGGCCTCCTCCCAGCCCGCGGTGCGCTGATCCGGCGGGGCGTCACGCGGCGGTCTGCTCCTCGGCCGGCAGCCGCGTGATGTCCCGGACGGCCGCGCGTCCGGCCCGGTTGGCGCCCACGGTGCTGGCCGAGGGGCCGTAACCGACGAGGTGGACACGCGGATCGGCCACCGCCCGGGTGCCCTCGACCCGGATCCCGCCGCCCGGCTCCCGCAGCCGCAGCGGGGTGAGGTGGTCGAGCGCGGCCCGGAACCCGGTCGCCCACAGGATGACGTCGGCGCCCACCTGCCGGCCGTCGTCCCATGCCACGCCCTCCGGGGTGATCCGGTCGAACATCGGCCGCCGGTCCAGCACCCCGTCCGCGAGGCCCCGCCGGATCGCGTCGTTGAGGGGCAGCCCGGTGACCGAGACCACACTGCGCGGCGGCAGCCCCTGGCGCACCCGCTCCTCCACCAGCGCGACCGCGGCGCGGCCCGCCTCCTGGTCGAACGGTCCCTCACGGAACACCGGAGGCCGTCGCGTGACCCAGGTAGTGGCAGCCGCGTAGGGGGTCAGCTCCAGCAGGTGCTGGGTGCCCGAAGCGCCGCCGCCCACCACCACGACCCGCCGCCCGGCGAACTCCTCCGGCCCCGCGTACTGCGCGGTGTGCAACTGCCGTCCGCGGAAGGTCTCCTGGCCGGGATAACGGGGCCAGAACGGCCGGTCCCAGGTGCCGGTCGCGTTGATCAGCGCCCGCGTGGACCAGTTCCCGTCCGAGGTCTCCACGAGTAGCCGGGTGCCGTCCCCCTGGCGGACCGTCCGTACGTCCACCGGCCGCCGTACCCGCAGGTCGAAGGCGCGCTCGTACCGGTCGAAGTACTCGGCGATCACCTCCGCCGACGGGCGCTCCGGATCGGCGTCCGTCAGCTCCATACCGGGCAGCGCGTGCATCCCGTGCACCTTGCCGTACGTCAGTGAGGGCCACCGGAACTGCCAGGCGCCGCCCGGCCCGGGGGAGTGGTCGAGGACCACGAAGTCGCGGTCTGGCACGAAGCCGGTGCGCCGCAGGTGGTAGGCGCTGGACAGCCCGGCCTGACCGGCGCCGATGACGACGACCTCGACCTCACGCGTTTCGTTCACGCTTCTACCAACAGGGCGGAGGGTGCGGATCTTCCGGGGCACTCGGTTTGTGCGAACGGGCGCACCACGGAGGATCCCCGGGTGAACGGCGGCTCCCGATCGGCCGGGAGGCTGCACGGGTGACGGACTCAGGGGAAGAGCCCCCCGGTATCCGCCGAGGGGCTTTCCCGCGCTCGCCCGACGTCCGGCGGAGGGCCGGACGTGAGGACTACGGGGTCGTGAGGACTACGGGGTCGTGAGGACTACGAGGTGGGGACTGGTGTCACCCCGTCGTCCGCTCCGGCTGGTGCGCCTCTCCTCAGCAGAGTCTCGGCGGCGTAGGCGCCGGGGCCCAGGCAGGCGATGAGAAGGAACGTCCAGCAGAACATGACGGCCGGCTCACCTCCGTTGTCGATCGGGAACAGTGCGTTCGGCTGATGAACGCTGAAGTAGGCGTAGGCCATGGATCCGGAGCAGACGACGGCCGCCGTCCGCGTGAACAGGCCGAGGGTCACCAGGCCCCCGCCCACCAGCTCGATGAGCGCGGCCCACCATCCGGGCCACTGCAGGGCGGGTACGGTGCCGCCGCCGTGGGCTCCGCCCAGGACGCCGAACAGGGACGCCGCGCCGTGGCAGGCGAACAGGAACCCGGTCACCAGGCGGAATGCTGCCTGCACGACCGGACGCACGGTGCGTAACGTGGGCGTCGACGAGAAGTTCATGGGGGTTACTCCTCAGGTCCGCGAAGCCTGGCGGCGGTCAGGATTCGGTCATGAGCATGACATCCCACATCTAGCTCGGGACGCGGGAGAGCGCCAGACGCCGGAAGCTCTGAACTTCCTCTGAGGCATGTCCCTTGCGCCGTCGGCTCGGCCGTCGTGCGGGTCCTGCCCGAGTCGACGCAGGGGAGCGGTGGACTCCTGTGTCGAGCTCATGCCGGAGCAGGGGGTTGGCCGTGAGGGTGCGGGGGGCGAGTTCCAGGCGGTGGCCGTGGATGTCGCGCAGGACCAGGTGGGAGGAGATGCCGTCGTACTGCCGTACCGCCGTCAGTTCGTCGGTGGCTGCGCCCGGGGTGACGGACCGGGGCCGCGCGGGCCGCTTTGCGCCGCCGCTACTGGGCATCCGTGCCCGCGCGGCTGCGTCTTCTGCGCGCGACCTCGGTCCTGCTCGCCACCGCCCTCGCCGCGCTCCTGCTCGCGGCCGGACCGGCCATGAACGGCACCTGGAACGGCGTGGCCGACCGCGACGCCCCCCCGCACCACCGGCGCCGCCGACCTCGACCTGGCCCTGAACGACATGGACGCCCAGGCCGCCAACATGCTGCTGTCCAGCGGCGATGCGGGGAAGGGGCGCCTGCGGACGCCCCATACGAAGGCGGTCGGCTTCTACGGCGACGCCCGGACCGCCGATCGGAGCGGCCCGGCGGCCGGTACGGATCAGCGGCCGTAAGAGACCCGTCAAAGGTGACGGGGCCGCCGTAAGAGGGCCGTCAACGGGCGACCAGAACAGGCCACAGACGCGCTTTCCTCGAACACGTCCGATTCAACCGAACCTCACTCCAGGAGTCAGCGATGGCCGATCTGGCCTTCGTCGTCACCGTGCTCGCGGGTTTCGCGCTGGTGGCCCTCGTCGCCAAGGGGGTGACGAAGCTGTGACCGCCGAGAACATCGTCGGCCTGGTCGTGGCCGTCGCCCTGCTGGGCTATCTCGTCCTCGCCCTGATCTTCCCGGAGAGGTTCTGAGCCACCACATGGGTCCCGTACTCGCAGGCGTGCTTCAGCTGCTCGCCCTGATAGGCGCGCTGGCGCTCGTCCATGTCCCCGTCGGCACCTACATGGCCCGGGTCTACTCCTCCAAGAAGCACCTTCGGGTGGAGAAGTGGATCTACAAGGCCATCGGTGCCGACCCCGACGCCGAGATGACCTGGCCCGCGTATCTGCGCGGTGTGCTGGCCTTCTCCGCCGTCGGCGTCCTCTTCCTCTACCTGCTGCAGCGGCTGCAGGGCGTACTGCCCGGCTCGCTGCACTTCTCCTCGGTCAACCCGGCGCAGTCGTTCAACACGGCCGTGTCGTTCGTGACCAACACCAACTGGCAGTCGTACTACGGCGAACAGACCATGGGGCACGTCGTGCAGACCGCCGGTCTGGCCGTGCAGAACTTCGTCTCCGCCGCGGTCGGCATCGCCGTCGCCGTGGCACTGGTACGGGGTTTCGCGCGCTCTCGCACCGGTGAGCTGGGCAACTTCTGGTCCGACCTGGTGCGCGGCACCCTGCGGATCCTGGTGCCGACGGCCGTCGTCGCCGCGGTGATCCTCGTGGCCTGCGGGGCGATCCAGAACTTCTCCGGGATCCACGCGGTCGGCCGGTTCATGGGCGGCTCGCAGCAGTGGAACGGTGGCGCGGTCGCCTCGCAGGAGGCGATCAAGGAGATCGGCACCAACGGCGGTGGCTACTTCAACGCCAACTCCGCCCACCCCTTCGAGAACCCCACCCCGTTCACCAACCTCTTCGAGATCTTCCTGATCCTGGTGATCCCGTTCTCGCTGACCCGCACCTTCGGCGTGCTGGTCGGCAGCGTGAAGCAGGGCTACGCGATCCTCGCCACGATGTTCACCATCTGGCTGGGCTTCACCGCCCTGATGATGTGGACCGAGTTCGCCCACCACGGTCCGGCGCTGCAGGCGGCGGGCGGTGCGATGGAGGGCAAGGAGGTCCGCTTCGGCGTCGGCGGTTCGTCGATCTTCGCGGTGGCGACCACGCTGACCTCGACCGGTGCGGTGGACTCCTTCCACTCCTCCTTCACCGGCCTCGGCGGCGGCGTCACCATGCTGAGCATGATGCTGGGCGAGATCGCGCCGGGCGGCACCGGCTCCGGCCTCTACGGCATCCTGATCATGGCCGTGATCGCGGTGTTCATCGCGGGTCTGATGGTCGGCCGTACGCCCGAGTACCTGGGCAAGAAGATCGGCGGCCGGGAGATGAAGCTCGCCGCCTGCTACATCCTGATCACCCCCGCCCTGGTGCTGGTCTTCGCCGCGGCCTCCATGGCGCTGCCGACCCCGCCGCATTCCATGCTCAACTCCGGAGCGCACGGGTTCTCCGAGGTGCTGTACGCCTTCACCTCCGCGGCGAACAACAACGGGTCGGCCTTCGCCGGCCTGAACGCGAACACCGACTGGTACAACACCATGACCGGACTCGCGATGCTGCTCGGCCGCTTCCTGCCCATGGTCTTCGTCCTGGCCCTGGCCGGCTCCCTCGCCGAGCAGAAGCCGGTCCCGGTCACCGCGGGCACCCTGCGCACCGAGAAGCCGCTGTTCACCGGCCTGCTGGTCGGCGCGATCCTGATCATCACCGGTCTGACCTACTTCCCGGCCCTCGCGCTGGGTCCGCTGGCCGAGGGGCTGGCGTCATGACCACCCGAACGGAAAACCACGAGGACTCCATGTCCACTCCCACCCTTGCGCCGCATCAGGACGCGCCGATCGGGCACACCGCCGCCGAGGGCCGTGTCGGAGCGGGTCTCTTCGACCCCAAGGCGCTGCTCAAGTCACTGCCGGAGGCGTTCCGCAAGCTCGACCCGCGGGTGATGGTCAAGTCCCCCGTGATGTTCGTGGTGTGGATCGGCTCGGTCCTGACCACGGTGTTCTCCTTCCAGCACCCGGGTGACTGGTTCGGCTGGACCATCAGCGCCTGGCTGTGGCTGACCGTGATCTTCGCCAACCTGGCGGAGGCGGTCGCCGAGGGCCGCGGCAAGGCCCAGGCCGACACCCTGCGCAAGGCCAAGACCGACACGATCGCCCGCCGTCTGGTGGGAGACACCGAAGAGCAGGTCCCCGGCACCGCGCTGACCATCAACGACCTGGTGGTCTGCGAGGCCGGCGACATCATCCCCGGCGACGGCGACGTCGTCGAGGGGGTCGCGTCCGTGGACGAGTCGGCGATCACCGGCGAGTCCGCCCCGGTCATCCGCGAGTCCGGTGGTGACCGCAGCGCCGTCACCGGCGGTACGAAGGTGCTGTCCGACCGCATCGTCATCAAGATCACGACGAAGCCCGGTGAGACCTTCATCGACCGGATGATCAGCCTGGTCGAGGGCGCGGCCCGGCAGAAGACGCCGAACGAGATCGCGCTGAACATCCTGCTCGCCTCGCTGACCATCGTCTTCCTGCTGGCCTGCGCCACCCTGCCGCCGCTCGCGGACCACGCGGGCACCCACCTGACCATGGTCGTGCTGGTCGCCCTGCTGGTCTGCCTGATCCCGACCACCATCGGCGCCCTGCTCTCGGCCATCGGCATCGCGGGCATGGACCGCCTGGTGCAGCGCAACGTGCTGGCGATGTCGGGGCGTGCGGTCGAGGCCGCCGGTGACGTCTCCACCCTGCTGCTGGACAAGACCGGCACCATCACCCTCGGCAACCGGCAGGCCGCCGAGTTCCTGCCGGTGCGCGGTACCACCGAGGCCGAGGTCGCCGACGCCGCCCAGCTGTCCTCGCTGGCCGACGAGACCCCCGAGGGCCGCTCCGTCGTCGTCCTGGCGAAGGAGAAGTACGGGCTGCGCGAACGCCACCAGGGCGAACTGGCGCACGCCGAGTGGATCGAGTTCACCGCCCAGACCCGCATGTCCGGCGTCGACGTCGACGGCCGCAAGATCCGCAAGGGCGCCACCGCCTCCGTCATCGCCTGGGTCGAGGCACAGGGCGGCGAGGTCGCCGCGGACGCCCAGGCGTTGACCGACCGCATCTCCGAGGCCGGAGGCACACCGCTGCTGGTCGCGATCGAGGACGTCGACGGCGCCCGGGTGCTCGGTGTCATCCACCTGAAGGACGTCGTCAAGGAGGGCATGCGGGAGCGGTTCGAGGAGCTGCGCCGCATGGGCATCAAGACCGTCATGATCACGGGTGACAACCCGCTGACCGCGAAGGCGATCGCCGAGGAGGCGGGCGTCGACGACTTCCTCGCCGAGGCCACCCCCGAGGACAAGATGGCCCTCATCAAGCGGGAGCAGGCCGGCGGCAAGCTGGTCGCGATGACCGGTGACGGCACCAACGACGCGCCCGCCCTCGCCCAGGCCGACGTCGGCGTGGCGATGAACACCGGCACGTCGGCCGCCAAGGAGGCCGGCAACATGGTCGACCTCGACTCCAACCCGACCAAGCTCATCGAGATCGTCGAGATCGGCAAGCAACTCCTCATCACACGAGGCGCGTTGACGACGTTCTCCATCGCCAACGACGTCGCGAAGTACTTCGCGATCATCCCGGCGCTGTTCGCGGCGGTCTACCCGGGCCTGGACAAGCTGAACATCATGCACCTGTCCTCGCCCGACTCCGCGATCCTGTCGGCCGTCGTCTTCAACGCCCTGATCATCATCGCGCTGGTGCCGCTGTCCCTGAAGGGCGTGCGCTACCGGCCGATGAGCGCGGACAGGATGCTGCGGCGCAACCTCGGCATCTACGGCATCGGCGGCCTCATCGCGCCCTTCATCGGCATCAAGATCATCGACATGCTCATCTCCCTCATCCCCGGAATCGGCTGATCGCCATGAACAACTCCTTTGTGAACACGGCCCGGTTGCTGGGGGCGGGTATGCGGGCGCTGCTCGTGCTGACCCTGGTGACGGGCGTCATCTACCCGCTGGTCGTCACCGGCATCGCCCAGGGGCTGTTCAGCGACAAGGCGAACGGCTCCGAGATCAAGGCGGACGGCAGGGTCGTCGGCTCGTCCCTGATCGGGCAGTCGTACAACCTGCCGCTGAAGAAGGGCCGGACGGCCCCGGAGCCGGACCTGAAGTGGTTCCAGGGCCGCCCGCAGAACGGCCTCGGCGCCAACAGCGTCAACACGCAGTACAAGCTGATCCTGTCCGGCGCCACCAACCTGGCCGCCGACAGCGGTGCGGTGAACGGCACGTGCCCGGCCAAGCCCGACGACGGCACGCTCTGCGCCCAGGTGCTCGCCGCCAAGGCCGCCGTCGTCAAAGACAATTCGGTCCCCGGCTACACGGTGACGCCTTCCCAGGTGCCCGCCGACGCCGTGACCTCCTCCGGCTCCGGCCTGGACCCGGCCATCTCCCCGGCCTACGCCGAACTCCAGGTCCACCGGGTCGCCGCTGAGAACGGTCTGTCCGTCGCGCAGGTCGAGAAGCTGGTCGAGGACCACACCCAGGGCCGCTCGCTCGGCTTCATCGGCGAGCCGCGGGTCGACGTCCTGCAGCTCAACATCGCACTCAAGGACCTCACAGCGAAGCGATGACGGTCTTACGCGATACACGACGGAGCCGGCGGTCCGGGTGGCATCCCGGTTCCGCCGGCTCCCGCCGCCATGACGCCGGTCGCCCCGCTCGTGGCGGCCACGGCCCGACGTACGACAGGAGAGGCGCACAGCCATGACCCGGGTGCTCGTCGTGGAGGACGACCCGCAGCTCGTACGGGCCCTCGTCACAACCTGCAGACACGTCACCACGGCGTGGACGCGGCCCCCGACGGTGCCACCGCCCTGCGGCCGGCCGCCGCACGGCAGCACTCGGCGGTGTCCCCGAGGACGGCGTGGAACTCGACATCCCCGAGACGCTGCCCATGGCCCACGTCGACCGGGGACCGCTGGAACGGGCCGTCGCGAACGTCGTCGAGAACGCCGTCAAGTACAACCCGCCGGGGGAGAGGGTGCTGGTGTCCGCGAGTGCCCTCGGCGACCGGGTCGAGCTGCGGGTCGTGGACCGCGGACCCGGGATCCCGGACGAGGCCAAGGACCGCGTCTTCGAACCGTTCCAGCGGTACGGCGACTCGCCCCGCGGGGTCGGCGGCGGCCTCGGCCTCGCGTTCGCCCGCGGCTTCGCCGAGACCGTCGGCGGCACCCTGCGCGCCGAGGACACGCCGGGCGGCGGCCTCACGATGGTGCTCGCGGTGCCCACGGCACCGGAGCGCGGGCGGCCGGGGCGGCGGCCGGACCTGCCCGCGGCCGCGACCTCCTGAGACCGTCAGGCGTCGGGCGGCGCGGTCTCGAACTCCCGCTCCAGGTGGCCGGTGTCCAGGCGCAGCCGCAGGGCGTTGCGGCGGTGCACGGCCGCCAGCGTCGCCTGCAGCGGGGAGGGCGGCACCGCGAGGACGGGGCAGCCGGCGTGGGCGAGGCAGTAGCGGCTGACCGACGGTCGCAGCACCCGGTGCAGCCGGCCCCGGCCACCGGCGCCGACGAGCAGCATGTCGTCGTCCCGGTCGGCGGTCCGTACCAGTGCCGGTCCGGGGGCGCCCCGGACGACGAGCGCCTGACCGGGCAGCCCGGTACCGGTGCTGCCGAACACGTCCCGCAGCGCTCCCACCAGCCGTTCCCGCGCCAGCCGCTCCCATTCCGGCACCATGGAGGCCGCGGCCGGGAACCTCCGGGCGGCGAGATCTCCCTCCGGCGCCTGCCACGTCAGGACCGGCCACAGCTCGGCTCCCCGGTGCCGGGCCTCGTCAGCGGCCCGGCCCAGGGCGGTGAGACTCCCCGGCGAGCCGCTCACCCCGACCACGACACGGGCGGTCGGGGGCGTGCGGGTCTCGGACATCGTTTCCGCCTTCTGCACTCGCCGACCGAAGTGTCCCCGGTCGGCGATCCTTCTCAGAACCGCTCCATCTCACCTCCGTCCCGAGGCCTTCGAACAGCCCGCACGCCCGTTCTTGGCGCCCTTCTGACGGCGGTTTCCCCGCCCCGCCACCAGGGCTGTCAGCATCCCGTCAAGGTCGGCCGGACCTTCGTCAGCGTCCCGTCAGGACCGGTCCGGGAACCGGGGGTCCGGGGCATAACGTCGACAGCGAGCCCCGGTCCGCCTCCCCGCGTCCCGGGTCTGCCAGATCCCACGCTCACGGCCTTTACGGAGGCATCCCATGGCACAACTCCCCTACGGCGAAGACCCCGAGCCCTCCGATCGACTCCCGGCCGGACCCCTGTACGTCCCCGTCCGGCCGGGCCCCTCCGGATGCGCGGCCCGCCTCTTCCGCACCCCGCTCGGCGAACGCACCGCCGTCGGCTTCACCTCCGAGCACCGGCTGACCGCCACCCTCGGCGCCGGCCAGGCGTGGATCCGCCTCGCCGAACCCGCCCTGCGCGCACTGACCGCACCGCTGGGCGTCACCGTGCTCACGGTCGACCCGCAGCTCACCGCCCCGGCCGCCAGGCCGATGCCCGCACCGGCACGCGTCTTCGCGCTGCGGACCGCCTGAGAGGGGACACCACGATGACCACGGTTCACGAGCCCGCCACCGCCGTCACGGCCGCCGACCTGTCGGTCTGGCCGGCCTCCACCACCGAGCCCCGCCAGGGCCGCCTCGCCGTGGGCGGCGTACCGCTCGCCGATCTCGCCGACCGCTTCGGCACCCCCGTCTACGTCCTGGACGAGGCCGAGGTCCGCGACCGCTGCCGCACCTACCACGACGCCTTCCCCGACGCCGAAGTCCTCTACGCCGCCAAGGCGTTCCTGTGCCGGGCCATGGCCCACTGGATCGACGAGGAGGGCCTCGGCCTCGACGTCTGCTCCGCCGGAGAACTCGAACTCGCCGTCACCACCGGCTTCCCGCCCGAGCGGATCGTCCTCCACGGCAACGCCAAGTCGCCGCGCGACCTGGACACCGCCCTGCGACTCGGCGTCGGACGCATCGTCATCGACAGCCCCGCCGAGATCGCGCGGCTCGCCGCCGCCGTCGGACCGGACGGCCACCAGAAGGTGATGGTCCGGGTGATCCCCGGAATCAGCGCGGGCGGTCACGACAAGATCCGCACCGGCACCGAGGACCAGAAGTTCGGGCTGTCCACCGCCGACGGCTACGCCCAGCACGCCATCGCCCGCATCCTCGACCAGCCGCAGCTCGAACTGACCGGACTGCACTGCCACCTGGGCTCACAGATCACCACCGTCAAGCCGTACCTGGTCGCGGTACGCCGCACGGTCGGCCTGATGAGCCGTCTGTACGAGCAGCACGGCCTGGTCCTGCCCGAACTCGACCTCGGCGGCGGCCACGGCATCGCCTACCGCCCCGGCGAGCCCGCCCTCGACCTGACCGCTCTCGCCCGCAAGGTCCGCACCGAACTCGACGCCGCCTGCGCCGCGGCCGGACTCCCCGTGCCCCGCCTCGTCATCGAACCGGGCCGGGCGATCGTCGGCCCGGCCGGCGTCGCCCTCTACCGTGTCCTGTCCGTGAAGCACACCGGAGACACCGTGTTCGTGGCCGTGGACGGCGGCATGAGCGACAACCCCCGCCCGGCGCTCTACGGAGTCCGCTACGCACCCCGCCTGATCGGCCGGGCCGGTACGGCCCACCGCACGCGGGTGACCGTGGTGGGCCGGCACTGCGAGGCCGGCGACGTCCTCGCCGCGGACGTGGACCTTCCCGCCGACGTCCACCCCGGCGACCTGCTCGCCGTACCCGTGGCCGGCGCCTATCACCTGTCCATGGCCTCCGGCTACAACCTCGTCGGCCGCCCGCCCGTGGCCGCCGTACGCGACGGGCACGCCCGCCTCCTCGTCCGCCGGGAATCCCTGGAGGACATCCGCCGCCGCGACGTGGGCCTGTGATCCACCCGCACTCCTGAGCTCCCGGGCGGGCCGGTCCTCCCTCCCTCGCCGACCGACCCGCCCGGGCCGTACCGGGAGGCGCACGACCGCAGCGGAGGCACACCGTGCCGGGGTCCGTGCGGACGATCGCCGACCGGTGCCTACACCTCGATGTGCGAGCCCATGATGACCGTGCGGTCACCGGGCAGGCCGAAGTACTCGGCGGCGTCCGCGGTGATGTACGAGGTGGCGATGAACAGTCGCTTGCGCCAGGGTGCCATCGTCGGTGCCTTGCCCCGCCGGAGATCGATCTTCGACAGGAAGTAGGACGCCTGGTCGAGCCGCAACGGCCCCTCGGTCCGAGCCGGTTCGAGCAGGGCCACGGTGCTGGGCACGTCCGGGGTCTCCATGTAGCCGAACCGGGCGGTGACATGGATGATCCCGTCGTCGGCGTAGCCGAGGTCATCGACGACGAGCCGCCGGTCGGCCGGGACGCGGGGCACCGGCTCGGTCTCCAGGGAAAGAATCACGACCTGGTCGTGCCGCACGTGGTTGTGCTCGACGTTGGCCCGCATGGCCAGGGGCGTGGTCTGCTTGCCCCGGTTGAGGAAGACGGCCGTGCCGGGAACCCGCAGCGTCTGCACCTCGCCACTGCGGAGGCGGTCGACGAACTCGGGCAGCGGACCCTCCTCGCGTACGCGTGCGGCGGTGACGAGTTCGCGGCCGCGTTGCCAGGTGGTCATGACGGTGAACGCGGTCAGGCCGATCAGCAGCGGCAGCCACGCGCCGTGGAGGAGCTTCGTCACGTTGGCCGCCACGAACAGCAGGTCCACGAAGAGCAGCACGGTCGCACCGACGACGGTCAGCCACTTCGGCGTGCCCCACTTGGCACGGGCGACGCAGAAGAACAGCAGGGTGGTGATGGTGATGGTGCCGGTGACCGCCATGCCGAACGCGAAGGCCAGCGCCGTGGAGCTGCGGAAGGCGAAGACCAGGGTGAGGACCGAGACCATCAGCAGCCAGTTGATCCAGGGGACGTAGATCTGTCCGATCGTGGACTCGGAGGTGTGCGCGATCCGCAGCCGCGGCAGATAGCCGAGCTGGGCGGCCTGGGAGGTGACCGAGTACGCACCGGTGATCACCGCCTGCGAGGCGATCACCGTGGCAGCCGTCGCCAGCAGGACCATCGGCCACCTGCCCCAGTCCGGCACGAGCAGGAAGAAGGGGCTGCTGATGTTGCGGGGATCGGCCAGGATCAGTGCGCCCTGGCCGAAGTAGCTCAGCACGCACGCCGGGAGGACGAGGAACATCCAGCCGCGCGTGATGGCCCGGCGGCCGAAGTGCCCCATGTCCGCGTAGAGCGCTTCCGCGCCGGTGACCGAGAGCACCACCGCGGCCAGGGCGAAGAAGGCGGTGCCGAAGTGACCGGTCAGGAAACCCAGGGCGTACGACGGCGACAGCGCCTTGAGGATGGTCGGATGGCCGACGATGCCGGCCACACCGCACGCCCCGATGGCCACGAACCAGGCGACCATGACCGGCCCGAACATCCGGCCCACCGCCGCGGTTCCCCTGCGCTGCACGAGGAACAGCAGGACGATGATCACCGCGGTGATCGGGACGACCGCGCTTTCCAGGGACGGCTGGACGACCTTGAGTCCCTCGACGGCGGAGAGCACCGAGATCGCCGGAGTGATCATGCTGTCGCCGAAGAACAGCGAAGCGCCGAAGACGCCCAGCGCCGCGAGGACGGCCGTGGCCCGCCGGCCACGCCGCGAGCCCCACCGCCGTACGAGGGTGATCAGCGCCATGATGCCGCCCTCGCCGTCGTTGTCGGCGCGCATCGCCAGCAGTACGTAGGTGACCGTCACGATGATCATCACTGACCAGAACACGAGCGACACCACGCCGTACACGTTCTGCGTGCCGACCGGGACGGGGTGCGGGTCGCTCGGGTTGAACACGGTCTGGAGGGTGTAGATCGGGCTGGTCCCGATGTCACCGAAGACGACGCCGAGAGCACCGACGACCAGCGCGAGACGCACGGTGCCGTGTGCGCTCGGACCACGGTCCCCGGGTGGCAGGGCTGGGGATCCGCCGCCGGACGGGGCCCCGTGCCGGGGATCGGCCATGGCATCCTTCTTCGCTCGGGCCACTGCGCTGCAGGTCGGATGACTTACGGCGCGACCATACCGATCACTCGCCCGACCGTCCGCAGCGCGCGCCGGAGAGTTCCGCATGAGTGGCCCGGGCGGGCGTCGCCGCCTTCGTGGGCCGCGCCACCGGGTGTGAAACCGGGCGCAGGGGTCAGGATGGGGGCATGTCAGATGCCTTCACCACCCGCATGCTGCACGTCTCCACCGGATCCCGGGAACGGGTCGTCGACCTCACCGGTGACTGCGAGGAGTTCCTGCGTGAGGCCGCGGCCGGCCGGGACGGACTGCTCAACGTCTTCGTCCCGCACGCCACCGCCGGGATCGCCGTCATCGAAACCGGCGCCGGCAGCGACGACGACCTCCTCGCCGCCCTGCACACCCTGCTCCCCGCCGACGACCGCTGGCAGCACCGGCACGGCAGCCCGGGCCACGGCCGCGACCACGTCCTGCCGGCCGTCGTCCCGCCGCACGCCACCCTGCCCGTGATCGGCGGACGCCTGGAACTGGGCACCTGGCAGTCGGTGTGCCTGGTGGACACCAACAAGGACAACCCCGAACGCAAGGTCCGGCTGAGCTTCCTCGGCTGATGCATGTGCCCACGACCAAGTGATCGGAAAGGACTGCCTCCAAGATGGCAGACGCCCTCCCGCTCTTCGGAGAAGTGCGCGTACTCCGGGCCTCCGACGGACCCGATCGGGAGGGCAGGCTCGGAGGCATCCTCGGCATCACCGAGCCGCAGGAACGCCTGCCCAAGGAGCCGACCCGCCGCACGGAGGCACTCCCCGGTGCGAAATACTCTCCCGATGGGTTCACGCACTTCCCCGGTCAGCCGGCCGGTCACGATACGGAGGGCCGTCGCGCGGGATGCCAAACGGCTCACGCGGCTCGTGCGCGGCTCAGGCGCCTACGAGGGAAAGTACGCATCCGCAGTCGCGGGCTACCGGGTCGGTCCTGATTACATCGAGGCCCACCGCACCTTTGTGGCCGTCGGCGCCGACGAGCACGCAGGCCGGGTCCTCGGGTTCTACTCGCTCGTCCTCGCGCCACCGGAGCTCGACCTGCTGTTCGTCGCCGACGAAGTGCAAGGACGGGGTATCGGACGGATGCTCGTCGCGCACATGCAGTCCGAGGCCCGTGCCGCCGGGATCGACCGTCTCAAGGTCGTGTCGCACCTTCCCGCCGAGGACTTCTACCACCGCGTCGGTGCGGTGCGCACCGGGACCGCCTTGGCGAACCCGCCCGCCGTGCCGTGGGACCGTCCCGAATTCGAGTTTCGGATTTCTTCGGGATGACGCGGTGTGCCGCAGGAGCCACCGGACGGGCCCTGTGTTAATATCGCTCTTTTGCGTGCTACCTGCCGGGCCTTCCTCGGTACGTTCACTTGCGGAAGGCTGTTCATGAAGCACCCCAATGACTCCGGCATCGCTCACAGCAGCCCCGCCCAGCCAGGGGCGACGACCCCGGCGCTGCCCCCGGCCGTCTCCTTCGCCGGTCTGGAACTGCCGGCGGAGGTGCTGCGGACACTGAGCGGACTCGGGGTGCGCGAACCCTTTCCGATCCAGGCCGCCACACTGCCCGATGCCCTGCAGGGGCGCGACATCCTGGGACGCGGGCGCACCGGATCGGGCAAGACGCTCGCCTTCGGCCTGCCGCTGCTGACACGTACGGCCGGGCGGCGCGCCGAACCGAAGCAGCCCCTGGCTCTGATCCTTGTGCCCACCCGGGAGCTGGCCCAACAGGTCACCCAGGCGCTGGCGCCGTACGCCGAGGCACTGCGGCTGCGGACGGCCACGGTCGTCGGTGGCATGTCGATCGGTCGGCAGGTCGCCGCGCTGCGCCAGGGGGCCGAGGTGGTCGTCGCCACCCCCGGACGCCTGCACGACCTGATCGAGCGCAACGCCTGCCGCCTGGGACGGGTGAGAATCACCGTGCTGGACGAGGCCGACCAGATGTGCGACTTGGGATTCCTGCCGCAGGTCGCCGACGTGCTCGACCAGGTGCACCCCGACGGTCAGCGGATGCTCTTCTCGGCCACGCTCGACCGTGACGTCGATCAGCTGGTCCGCCGCTACCTCCACGACCCCGTCGTCCACTCGGTCGACCCGGCCGTGGGCACGGCCACGACGATGGAGCACCACGTTCTGGTCGTCCACGGTCCTGACCGCTACGCCGTCGCCACGGAGATCGCCGCCCGCGACGGCCGCGTACTGCTGTTCCTCGACACCAAGCACGCCGTCGACCAGCTCACCCGGCATCTGCGGGCCAGCGGGGTGCACGCCGGAGCCCTGCACAGCGGTAAGTCCCAGCCACAGCGCACACGGACCCTGGCGCAGTTCAAGAACGGCCAGATCACCGTTCTGGTGGCGACCAATGTCGCGGCCCGCGGCCTGCACGTCGACGACCTCGATCTCGTGGTCAACGTCGACCCGCCCACCGACGCCAAGGACTATGTGCACCGGGCGGGCCGCACCGCCCGCGCCGGTGAGTCCGGCAGCGTGGTCACGCTCGTGCTGGCGGCCCAGCGCCGTGAGACGAGCCGCATGATGGCCGGGGCCGGCATCGAGCCGACCGTCACCAAGGTGCGCTCGGGCGAGGCGGAACTGACCCGGATCACCGGCGCCAAGGCTCCCTCCGGGATCCCGCTCGACGGGGGGCCCGCCGTCCCCCGGCCCAAGAACACCAACGCTCCCTTCCGCGGTCTCGGCACCAGCAAGGACACCTCCCGCGGTGCCGGCGGCACGTCCCGAAAGGCGGCCGAGGCCCGCAAGCTCGCCGAGGCCCGCAGGGCCGCCCTCGTGCGTCGCAACGGCTGAGAGCCGTTGTCCCGGCAGCCTGGATGGCGTCGCCGGCGCCTCGCACCGCGCCCAGCATGACAAGCTGTGCCTGCCCACCCCCGAACCCAGGAGGTCACCATGACAGCAGAGCCCTTGTCTACCGAAGGTTCGGAGCCTGCTGCCCCCGAGACGCCCCCTCTGCAGCCGGACGGCGACGGCAACTACGACCTCAAGCGCAAGTTCCGCGAAGCCCTGGCGCGCAAGCGCGGTGCGCAGGCGGACGCCGCTGACACTGCCGCCAAGTCCGATGCGTCGAAAGTGCGTTCGGCGCACGGCCCGGCTGCGAGCCAGCGGTCGTTCAGGCGCAAGAGCGGCGGCTGAGTCGGTGAGTCCCGAGATCTGACGGCTTCACCGGCACTCGCGCCATCCTCCGCGGCGGGTGATGGTAGACCTGGTGATCCCGTGGCGGTCCGGTCGGTGGCCGGGCCGCCCCTCACCGTCCCGAGGTGCCCATGGATCCCCGTACACGACCGGCGCGCTGGCTGGTCCGCCGCCGTGAGCGCCCCCAGGCACCGGTGAACGTCTACGTCTTCGCGCACGCGGGCGGCTCCAGCGCCGAATACCTGGTGTGGGCGGAAGAACTGACGGAAGTGCAGCTGTGGGGCGTACAGTTGCCCGGCCGCTCCACGCGCCGCGCGGAGCCCGCGCACACCGCGATCGGCCCCCTCGTCGCCGACCTGGTCTCCCAGTCCGCGTTCACCGTGCCCTATGTGCTGCTCGGCCACAGCTTCGGCGGCCTCGTGGCGTACGAGACGACGAGGGCGCTGCGCCGCGAGGGACGCGATCTGCCCGAGCATCTGATCCTGTCCTCCTGCCCCGCCCCGCACACCTTCGGCACCGGCGGACCGGCCGGGTCGCTGCACACCCTCTCCGACGAGGAACTGATCACGGCGGCCGAGGCGCGCTGGGGTCCGCTGCCCGAGCAGGTGCACGCCGACGCGCGGCTGCGCCGACTGGTCCTCGGCCCGCTCCGCGCCGACATCAGCGTCTTCGAGACGTACGTCCACGAGCCGGAGCCCCCGCTGGACGTTCCGGCGACACTGCTGTGCGGCACCGGGGAGCAGGACCGCCTCGCCGTCGAGAGCGCGGGCTGGGCCCGGCACCTGGACCGCATCACCCGTCGGCTGGCCCTGCCCGGCGGTCACTTCTACTTCCGCGAGGACCGCGCACCCCTCCTCGACGTCATCCGGGCGGTGGCCGGGGAGGCCGGGGCCGCGCGGCGGCACGCGACCGCCTGACGGAACCCCGCGCCGGACTACCAGGCGTCCTCGTCCAGCGTCATGAGGACGCGGTCCTCGCGGTCGGCGATCTCCCGCTGGGCGGCGACCAGCGGGAGCACCTCCTGGGCGAAGAACGCGGCCGTCGCCACCTTCCCCTGGTAGAAGGAGCGTCGGGCCCCCCGTGCCCCGCCCGTGGGGCCGGCCAGGCGCTCGGCCGCCACTTTTGCCTGGCGCAGCAGCAGCCAGGCCACCAGGACGTCGCCCGCCGCCATCAGCAGCCGGGTCGTACCGCGCCCCACCTGATAGATGGCCGAAGGGTCCTCAGGGACGCGAGGAGGTGCCCCCCGAGCCCGGTCGCCATGGCCTGCAGGTGGACCGCGGAACGGCCGAGCAGCGCGTGCGCGTCGGCGAGTTCGCCGCTCTCCGGCGCGTCCGCTGCGGTCTTCTCCACCTCGGTGAGGAGGGCGGTGAGCGCCCCGCCCTGATCCCTCGCGATCTTGCGGAAGAACAGGTCCATGCCCTGTATCGCGGTGGTGCCCTCGTACAGCGTGTCGATCCGGGTGTCGCGGATGTACTGCTCCAGGGGGAAGTCCTTCGTGTACCCCGAACCGCCGAGGATCTGAAGGGCGTGCCCCAACTGCTCGTAGGCCTTCTCGGAGCCGTAGCCCTTGACGATCGGGAGGAGCAGGTCGTTGAGGGCGTGCGCCGCGTCGTCGCGGGTGCCCGCCGCCTCCGCCTCGGCGATCCGGTCCTGCACGGTGGCCGTGTGCAGGACGAGGGCGCGCAGCCCCTCGGCGTACGCCTTCTGCAGGAGCAACGAGCGGCGCACCTCGGGGTGGCGCAGGATGGGCACCCGGGGAGCCGACTTGTCCGCGAGAGCGGTCAGATCGCTTCCCTGGGTGCGGACCTTGGCGTACTCCAGGGCGTTGAGGTAGCCGGTGGAGAGCGTCGCCATCGACTTGGTGCCGATGATCATCCGGGCCTGTTCGATGATGTGGAACATCTGCCGGATGCCGTCGTGCCGCTCGCCGAGCAGCACTCCGACCGCGGGGCTCTCGGCGCCGAAGGTGAGCTCGCAGGTGGCGGAGGCCCTCAGGCCCATCTTGTCCTCCAGCGACGTGGCGAACACACCGTTGCGCTCGCCGAGTTCCCCGGTCTCCCAGTCGGCCACGCGGTACTTGGGGACCAGGAAGAGGGAGAGCCCCTTGGTGCCGGGGCCGTGTCCCTCGGGGCGGGCCAGGACGAAGTGCAGGATGTTCTCGCACAGATCGTGCTCGCCCGAGGTGATGAACCGCTTCACGCCCTCGATGTGCCAGCTGCCGTCCGCCTGCCGGACGGCCCTGGTCCGGCAGGCGCCCACGTCACTGCCCGCCTCCGGTTCGGTGAGGACCATCGTCGCGCCCCACGCCCGCCCGACGAGCAGCCGGGCCAGCCCGCGCTGCTCCTGTGTGCCGAGGCGGTCGAGCACGCTCGCGAAGCCGGCGGTCGCCTGGTACATGTACAGGGCCGGGTCGGCCCCCAGCACCAGCTCGGCGACGGCCCAGCGCAGCGACGGCGGCACACCCGCGCCGCCGAGCGACTCGGGCAGGTCGATCAGGTGCCACCCGGACTCCGTCCAGCGGGCGTACGCCTCCTTGAAGGAAGCCGGCAGCGTCACCGTGCGCTTCCCGGGGTCGTACAGCGGCGGGGTGCGGTCCGCCTCGACGGCGGCGTCCGCGAGCTCGTGGACGGCCAGGCGCTCGACCTCGCCCAGGAGATCGCGGGCGGTTTCGGGCGTGGTGCCCGCGAAGGCGCCGCGGCCGTACGCCTCCGCGCGGCCGAGGACCTCGAAGAGGTTGAACTCCACGTCCCTGAGATGCGACTTGTAGTGGCTCATCGCCGGTTGTCTCCTCGCGGGTCTTCCGGACAGGGGCGGATCGGGCGGATCGGGTCCGGCGAAGCCGGTGCCCTCACCGCCCCGTGCCCGTCAGGCGAACGTCACCCGCGCCACGGGCGCGAGCCGGCCGTCGTCGAGCAGCGCGCGGCAGCGGAACCGCTGGATCTTCCCGCTGGGCGTCTTCGGGAGCACTCCTCGCGCCAGGAACAGGCACTCCGCGAGCGCGACCCCCGCCTTCTCCAGGGCCAGCGAGGCGGCTTCCTCGGCGATCGGCCGGAAGTCCTTCGGGTTGCCCTGGGGCTCCACCATGAGCACGAGCCGGGAGATGCCCGAGTCGCCCGCGTCGACGACGGCGGCGCAGCCCTTGCGGACGTTCTTCAGGGAGTCGACCGCCGACTCGATCTCGGCGGCGTAGACCTTCCGGCCGCCCACCGAGAGCATGTCGTCGACCCGCCCGAGGACGTACAGCTCGTCGTCGCGCACGAAGCCGAGGTCGCCGGTGTGCAGCCAGCCGTCCTGGAACCGCGCGGCGGTGCGCCCGGGGTCCCCGTAGTAGCCCTCGGCCAGACTCGGTGACGACACCTGGATCTCCGAGATGCCGCCGCCGCTCCCCGCCCGGACCGACACCCCGGGCAGCGTCACGCCGTTGGAGACCAGCCGGACCGCCTTCGGATGGTCGGGCTCGACCTCGACCACCGAGCCCTCGACGAGCGCGGGACCGTCGAAGCGGAGCGCCTTGGGCGCCTGGGCCCAGGGCTTCCCGGTCACCGCGAGCGTCGCCTCGGCCATGCCGTAGGCGGGCTGGAACGCGGTGTCGGACAGACCGAACGGCCGGAACTTCTCCGTCGCCGCCGCCAGCGTGTCCCAGTCGACGCGCTCGGCCCCGATCACGGCCGCCCGCAGCTTCAGCTCCTTGGGCAGCGTCCCGCGGCCCTGCGCCCGCGCCGCGAGGTACACGGCGGTGCTCGTGCCCGCCGTCATGGTCGCCCCGTACTCCGACATGTCCCGGAACCAGGTACGCGGCGCCATCCCGAACCGGTCGGGCGACGACAGCACGAAGTCGAAGTCGTACGCCCACGAGTACAGCAGACAGCCGAACATGCCCATGTCGTGCGAGAGCGGCAGCCAGGAGGCGACCGTGTCGGCGCCGGGGCGGCCGCCGGTCAGGTGCAGGATGATCTCCAGCTGCTGCTCGATGGCGCGGGTGGTCAGCGCGCAGCCCTTGGGGGTACTGGTGGACCCGGACGAGTACTGGATGAAGGCCACGTCGTTCCGGCCCGGCGGGCTCGGTTCGATGCGTCCCCCGCCGCGCAGCGCCGCCCAGCCGCGGACCGGCAGCTCCTTGCCGACCTCCGCGGGGACCATGGCGGTCAGCCAGTCGTCGACCAGGAGCAGCGTCGGGTCCAGCCGCGCGGAGAGCGCCACCAGCTGTTCGCCGTACGCCTCCTGGCTCTGGCCGCGGGTCGGCAGCGGCAGCGAGGCCACCGCGCCGCCGGCCAGCCAGATCGCCAGCAGGCCGCGGACGGCGTCGGGTGTGTTGGTGAGGATGGCGGCGACCCGGGTGCCCGGCCCGACGCCGAGGGTGCGGAGCTCGGTGGCCATGCCGTGAGCGTCCCTGACGACGTCGCGCCAGGGGGTGTGCTCGAACTCGTCGCCCGTCCACTCGTGCAGCACGCCGTGCGAAGCCCCGTTGGTCAGGGCGCGGAAGAACTCCATGTACGTGATCCCCGTCTACTCGTCTGCTCGTCCGGCGGGCCGGGCTATTCCACGTCCACCAGCGAGGTGCCGGCCTCACGGGCCTCGCGGCGGCGCTCCGCCATGGGCGCGATGTTCTGCTGGGTCTCCAGGAGTTCCCGCTTGTCCAGGGAGGCCGCCTGGACGCGGCTGACGCCTGCCTCGCGCATCTCCATGCGTTCGGGGTCGATGCGCACGACCTTCCAGGCGAGGTGGGTCTTCTCCAGGCTCCAGATGAGGATCGCGGAGAGGTCGATCTCGTACCACTTCATGCCGTGGCGGGCGGAGCGCGGGAAGGCGTGGTGGTTGTTGTGCCAGGCCTCGCCGAACGAAGGGATGGCGAGCCAGGCGACGTTGCGTGACTGGTCGGTGGTCTCGTAGCGGCGGCGGCCGAAGACGTGGCCGACGGAGTTGACCGCGTAGGTCATGTGATTGATCAGGAAGATGCGGACCAAGCCGCCCCACAGCATGCCGGTCAGGCCGGCCTGCCAGGCGCCGCCGGTGATGGCGTAGGCGATGAGGCCGGGCAGCACGACGCTGGAGGCGGTCACCAGGACGAGGTTCTCGCTCAGCCAGCGCAGCGGCTTCTCGCGCACCAGATCCGGGCAGTAGCGCATCGGTTCGGAGCTGAGGTCGACGTCGAAGAGCCAGCCCAGATGGGCGTGCCAGAGACCGGCCATCGTGCCCTTGAAGCCCGGCTCGAAGTCCAGGTGGGGGCTGTGCGGGTCACCGGGCTTGTCGGCGACGCGGTGGTGCTTGCGGTGGTGTGCCGCCCAGATCAGCGGCGGACCCTGCCCGGCCATCACCCCGGCGGTGGCCAGGGCGACGCGGATGGGCTTGTACGTCTCGAACGAGCGGTGGGTGAGCATCCGGTGGTAACCGGCCGAGATACCGAAGCCGGAGACCGCGTACATGATGATCAGGACCACCACGTCCGACCAGCTGAAGATCTCGTTCCAGAGCAGGGCCATGGCGCCGAACACCGCGACCAGCGGTATCAGCGACGCCCCGAGGATGAACCACCGGTGCTTTCTGCCGTCCATTTACCTGTGCCTCTCGTTTACGGAAGTGGGGAAAACCGGCTGACGGGCCGCCCGCGGGAGCCGTTTCGGGCGTTGCGGAAAACGGGCAGCACCGCCGCGCGCAGCACGGGGAAGAGCACGGGACGCGGCGTGTGCCGGCCCGCGAGGTACTGGGCCTTGGCGACCGGCCCCGGGACCACCACGCGGCGCCCCTGCGCCAGACCGCGCAGGCCCGCCTCGGCGACCCGCTCGGGCGTCAGCCAGGCCAGGAACTTCCGCTCCTGGAGCCGTGACATGCCGCCCACCGAGTAGAAGTTGGTGCGTACGGGGCCGGGGGCGAGCAGGGTGCAGTTGACCCCGGTGCCGCGCAGTTCGACGTGCAGCGACTCGGCGAAGGTGTTGGCGAAGGCCTTGCTGGCCGAGTAGGTGGCCGCGGTCGGCACGGGCTGGCAGCCCGCGGTCGAGCCGGTGACCAGGATCCCGCCGCGCCGCCGGGCCAGCATGCCGGGCAGCAGCGCCTGCGTCAGCGCGTGCAGCGAGACGACGTTGACCTGGACCTCGGCGCTCTCCTGGGCGGGGTCGTTCTCGGCCAACGGCCCGCACGTGGGAAAGCCCGCGTTGGCGCAGAGCACGGAGACCGGCTGCCCGGCCAGCTCCTCTTCGAGTGCCCGACGCGCGGCCGGGTCCGCGAGATCACAGGTCCGCACGCGCACCCGCACTCCGTGCCGGTCACGCAGCTCCTTGGCCAGTGCTTCGAGGGCGTCGGTGGAGCGGGCGACGAGCCACAGCCCGTACCCCCGCGCTGCCAGGCCCCGGGCGAGGTGCTCGCCGATGCCGGACGAGGCACCGGTGACCACGGCCCAGTCGGCCGGGGCGCTCACGCCGCCACCGGAGCGGGTGCCGAGGGCGAGGTGAGGTGTGCGGCCAGCCGGCCGGCCGCGGCACGGCCCGTCCGGGCGCACGCTTCGATGGACACGCCCTGGATGTAGTCGCCCGCGAGTTCCAGGCCCGCTATGCCGGCGACGCTCTCCCGTACCTCGGCGAGGAAGTCGGCGTGGTGCGGAAGGTAGCCGCTGTAGGCCGCTTCCCAGTGCTTGACCAGGAGGTTGACGCGCTCGGCGCGAGGCGCCCCCAGGTACTTCACCAGCCGCGCCTCGGCCTCACCGGTCAGCCGGTCGATGTTCTCCGGGCTGTGGTCGGTCAGCCGTCCCTCACGCCCGCTGTAGGTGTAACGGACGATGTGCCGCTCCTCCATGCCGTACGAACCGGCGTTGCTGCAGGGCCCGTCGTCCATGGCGAGGGCGCGCACGTCGTGGCTGAAGACGGGCCGGTCGTACTCGACGAGTACCACGGTGGACGGGAAGTAGTTCACGTTCGACAGCCGCCGGGCGAGCGCGGGCCGCACGGAACGGACGATCTCGGCTGTCGCGTAGGCCGGGGTGGCGAGCACCACGCCGTCGTAGTCGCTGGTCCGCGCGGGCGCCCCGCTCTCGGAGACGCGCAGTCCGGTGACCTTGCCGTCGCGGACCTCCAGGCCTTCCACGGTGGCGCCGAGCCGCACGGGGACCCGCTTGGCGAACGCGTCCAGGACCGGCTGGATGCCACCGGCCAGCTGATCGTAATGGTCCATCAGCATGGCCAGGTTGGTGCCGAACGTGCCGGGGTAGACCTCGTCGGGTTCTGCCCCGTTGTTACGGATGACCATGGGCCGCACCAGCATGTCCGTCATCTCGGTCCCGAAGAACGAGCTGAGCGGGGCGTGGTCGTGGCGCCGCGAGATGCCGCTGAAGTAGCGCGAACCGAGGAAGCGGTTGCGCTCGTCGGCGCGGATCCGCGCCGCCATCGCCGCCATCCGCGCGAGGTCGCGGGCCGAGCCCATCCGCCGGATGTTTCTCAGGGTCTGGCTCCGCCGCTCGCTGTCGAGGGTGAGGATCTCGCCGTCCTTGACGCGGGACGCGTTGTAACCGAAGGACTCGTACGCGTCCACGCCGAGCTCCGAGGTGAACCAGCGGAACGTGTGGTAGCGGCGGCCGATGTTCTTGCCGCCCGTCATCACCTGACGGTCGCCGAGCTTGTCGAGGCCGAAGCGGCCGCCGAGGACCCCGGCCGCCTCGACGAGTTCGACGTCGTACCCGAGGAGGTCGAGGCGGAGCGCGGCGGTGAGGCCGGAGATGCCCGCCCCCACGACCGCCACGCGCCGCCGGTGGCTTGCGCTTCTACCTGTGTGTGCAACTGCCATGGATCAGACTCCGTGCGCTCGCGCGGTCGATTGGGGACGCGGGGCCGCGTCGGGAAGAAGGTCGATACGGCCCTCGACGATCGGTTTGCCGAACTGCCGCAGGACCACGGCCACGGGGATGCGGCCGTCGGCGCCCTGGGCGCCGGCCTCCGCCTCGTGGACCAGGTCGGCCTCGAACTCGGCGAAGTCCAGGAAGGCCGCTTCGCAGCCGACGGTGAGGGCGTGCGGGGTGGCCATCACCCCGGCCCGGCAGGCCGCGGCCACGGCGGCCTGTCTCATGCCCTCGACCATCAGGGGGCCCGGTACGTGGTCGTACTCGTGGTCGAAGAAGGCGGGGTGGTGCGGGTCGGCCGCCAGCAGGTAGCGGGACGCGCCGTCGTCGGGCCCGCCGTCCGTTCCCGCCTCCTGTTCCGGCAGCCCGATGACGACGTTGCGCGGGTTCTCGCGCCCCACCAGGCCGGGGTCCAGCCGGCGTGCCGGGGTCGGGCGGGCGTCGGCCACCGGCTTCTGCGCCCGCTGGAAGGCCCGGAAGATGTCGTAGTCCTCCTGCGACATGAAGGCGAGCACCGCGCTCAGCGTCATCGCCGGGCGTCCGCCGATCTCCATGGCGCCTTCGAGGACCATGCTCACCAGGTCGGAGCCCTTGCTCTGGCGTTCGGCGACCCGGTAGCGCAGGTATCCCTGGAGCGCCGACGTCCCGTCGCTGGCGTACGCCTGCGGGTCCGTCACCCGCAGCCTGATGCGCTGGAGGCTGAAGGGCAGTCCGACGGGCACACCGACGTGGCGGTGCAGCAGCACGAAGATGGACTGCCGCGCGGCCTCGGCGGACGCGAACGGGTCGTGGAAGCCGTCGCGTTGGTCCGACCAGAGACTGTGGGCGCGCGGGATCTGGAAGGAGAGGTGGAAGTCGCCGCCGGGTCCCTGCGCGGAGTCACTGACGAACACCTCCCCGATCTGACGGCGATGGGCGAGGGATCGGGGCACCGTCCGGTCGAAGGTCAGCTCCACGCCAGGAGGCGGCAGTGTGCCGCGCGCGGCGGCGGGCGGGACAAGGCTGGTCATCGGCTCAACTCCGGTTCGGGCGTGTCCTGCTGCGCCGGGGCCGGCGCCGGGCTGCTCTGGAAGACGGGTTTGCGCATCGCGTTCCTGCGCCGGATCTCGGTGCTCGCGAGCCGGCCCAGCTCGCCGAGCGTGGCGCGGCGTCGGCCCGGGGCGCGCAGCAGGTGCCCGCCCGTGGCGCCGAGCATCCGTGCCGGGGTGAGCACCTCCAGGACGGAGGACCGGTGGCTCAGCAGGTTCAGGACGCCGTCGAGCTTGCCGCGCGCGTGCAGCCCGCGCACGACCCGGGGGACGACGCCCGCGATGGGTCCGGTCACGCCGAGATCCGCGGCCAGGCCGTAGTACTCGGCGTAGGTGCGGTCCCGCCATCGGCCGAAGTCCGCGACGGCGCGGTCGAGTCCGGCGCGCGATCCGATGGTGTCGGCGACCCCGTCGGCGAGTCGTTCCGCCTGGTGGAAGGCGTCACCGATACCGCGCCCGCCCGCCGGGTCCTTGAAGTGCCCGGCGTCTCCGAGCAGCACCCAGCCGGCGCCCGCCGCCTCGCGGAAGTAGCCGTAGAAGCGCCGGATGCCGTAGATCCTGCTCGCCCTGGTGGCGCCCGCGAGAGCCTCGGCGATCGGCGCGCAGCGCATCGCGTGGGCGCGTACGGAGCCGTCGAGGTCGGCGCGGAAGCTCTCCCGCTCGTGCTGCTGCGGGGAGACCCCCACGATGTAGAGACCGTTGTCGGCGGGGCCACCCAGCATGTGCCGGTCGCCCCAGCGGTGGAAGACGAACGTCGGCCGCGGACCGGTGTCCGCGCCCTCGAAGTACGTCCAGTAGTAGCTGCGTTCCCCGGGACTCACGTGGTACATGCGGGACCCGCACGCCTCGGCGACCTTCGAGTTGCGCCCGTCGGCGCCGACCACCAGGCGGGCCCGCAGCCGCGTCTCGACACCGCCCGACACCGCCCGGACTCCCGTGACACGGCCGCCCTCCCGGACCACCGCGACGACGCGGGTGCCCAGCCGCACCTCGGCGCCGGACGTGCGGGCCGCTTCCACCAGGACCGGGTCGAGGACCTCGCGGCGGATGCACGCCGCGCCGCCCACGTCACCGGGCTCCTGCGGGAACGCGGCCCGGCAGCGGAACTCCTCCAGGCGCATGTCGATGTGGCTCATGGTGGTGGCCCCGGCCGCGCGCAGCCGCTCCCACACGCCGAGCCGGCTCAGGAACGCCAGGGAGTCGGCCTGGAGGATGTTCGAGGAGAGGGTCGAGCGGATCTCGGTGGCCTGGTCGAGCACGGCGACGCGCAGACCGCGGCGTGCGAGCAGCGCGCCGAGCGTGGCCCCGGCGCAGCGCGCGCCGACCACGATCACGTCGAACTCCTCGTTTCCGAGCGGGTGTTCCGCACCACCGGACCGCTCTCTCGCCTCGACCCGATCCGCCGCTTCGAACCGGTCGCTCTCGCCGGACCGCCCGGCCCGCTGGGACGGCCGGCTCATGAGGCGCCGGTCCAGCGCACCGCCGCGGCGGCCGCGAAGTCCCCGGCGTGCGCGAACCCCGACATGACCACGAGGTCGCCGTCGCGCAGGTCTCCGTCGCGGGCCGCCCGGTCGAGGGTGACGGGCACGGCCGCGCCGTACAGGTTCCCGTAGCGGTCGAAGGTGTCCAGGTGCCGTGCCTCGTCCAGTTTCAGGGCCTGCCGCCAGTTCTTCAGGAAGATCCGGTTCGGCTGGTTGGTGACGAGCACGTCGATGTCGGACGGCCGTTCCCCGAGGTCGGAACAGAGCTTCCCGACGAGTTCGGGTACGAGCGTGTTGCCGCGCTGGAGGATCTCGGTCGTCTTGTCGGTGTCGAAGCCGATGTCCATCTGGCCTTGCCCCGGCTCCCAGTACTTGCGTCCGTCCGGGGTCTTGATGCCGAGGTCCACGGAGTACGCGGGGATGCTGCGGGTCCGTACTCCGAGGAGCGGCGAGCCGGCACCGGCCGCCAGGTAGGCCACCCCGCAGCCGTCGCCCGGGATCGGCGCGTGCGACAGCTTGCGCACCTCGGACTGGGCGAACATCTGGCCCGCGGTGTTCTGCACATTGGCGATCAGCGCGGTGCGTGCCGCTCCGTCGGCCATGATCTTCTGGGCCAGCGCGAGCATGTACGGGAACGAGGCGCAGCCGCCGTTGTGCAGGTCCACGATCCACTCGGGCTCGATGCCGAGGGCGTGCGCGGCCTGGGCGCCGACGCCCATGAACGGCTCGTCCGGCAGCAGCACGTTCGTCAGCAGCACGTCGACCTGGCCCGCCGGCTCCTTGCCGAGGCGCTCGAAGACCGGCCGGGCCGCCTTGGCGATCATGTCCGCGGCCCGCTCGCCGGGGGCGACGTGGTGCCGGGTCGGGGGCACACGGAACAGCGGTGTGTTGGCGAGCGGGTCCACCGGGGCGCTCTCGTCGAGGAAGAACTCGGGCCCCACCACGTTCTCCGG
Source organism: Streptomyces sp. NPDC051133 (assembly GCF_040682635.1). NCBI lineage: Bacteria > Bacillati > Actinomycetota > Actinomycetes > Kitasatosporales > Streptomycetaceae > Streptomyces > Streptomyces sp. NPDC051133. The sequence goes on along the minus strand of NZ_JBFBBK010000044.1, from coordinate 9,899 downwards.
CAGATAGCTCCCGAAGTCGACTATGCCGACGGGCTGCATGACAGTTCCTTTCGAAGCCAGTCCTCGACGGTGCGTGCCGTGTGAGCGGCGTGCTCCTCGAGGAGCGAGAAGTGGTCGCCGGTGACGGGGGTGACGGTGGCCGCGGCCTGCCAGAGTCGCCAGGCCGCCGCGTCGGGCGCGTCGGGCCCCCGCTCGGCGGTCAGGAGCAGCGCGGGCGCCGTCAGCGGGTCGGCCGCCCAGTCGTCGAAGAGCCCCAGATAGCCGCCCATGGCCAGCACGCCGGCGTCGTCGATGTCGGCGGGCGCGCCGTCCCGGTCGAGAATGCGGCCCATCGCCCAGGCGAACACCGCTTGTTGCTGCGCGGGCTCGGGCCAGTACGTGTCGATCAGCACGACCCCTTCGACGCGGTGCCCGGCGCGCTCCAGCGACGCGGCGGCGGCGTGCGCGAGGGCGCCGCCGATGGAGTGCCCGGCCAGAATCAGCGGGGCACCGCCCGCGGTGGACAGCGCGGCTGCGGCCAGGCTGTCGACCGCCGCCCGCCACGAGCCGGGCAGCAGCGGCGAGGTGCCGAGACCCGGCAGGGTGAGGGCGGACATCCGCGGCCGCCGGGTGAATCCGGCGGCGAACCGGGCGAACTGGTGCGGTCCCGAACCGGCCAGGAAGGACGGCACGCAGATCACGGCGGGCGTGGCGGGGCCGTCGGAGACCAGCACGGACTCCACCGGGCCCGCGGGCCGTTCGGCCGTGGTGAAGACGGGCCGGTCCGCGGCGGCAGCCCGCAGCAGCGGCACGGCGTCACCCAGCCGCCCTTGTCGGTGCAGGTCCCTGAGCAGGTGGGCGGGGCCGCTCGGGGGGCTCGGCGCGAGCAGCGGCCGCAGGTGCTCGGCGAGGGCCGAGGGCGTGGGGTGGTCGACCAGGAGGGTCGCCGGAAGGTCGAGGCCGGTGACCGAGACCAGGCGCCGCTGGAAGCGGACGGCGCCGAGCGAATCGATGCCGAGCTCCAGCAGCGTCCGGTCCGGGTCGATCAGTGCGCCGTCCTCGTAGCCGAGGACGAGGGCCACCTGGGTGCGGACCATCCCGAGGACGTCCCGCTCCTGGTTCGCCCGCTCCTGGTCCGCCCGCTCCGGTCCGTGCCGCTCCGGTCCGTGCCGCTCCGGCTGTTCCTGTGCGGCCGGTGCCGGTGCCGGTGCCGGTGCCGGGGCCGCCTGGTCGGCGGACGGGCCGGGGTCCGTGCCCCGGACGGCCTGCGGTGCGTCGATCCAGTGGCGGCGCGGCTGGAAGGCGTACGTGGGAAGGGGCACCCGGCGAGCCGCGTCCCGGGGGAGGACGGCCGCCAGGTCCCCGCGCACCCCGTGGGTGTGCAGCTCGGCGAGCGCGGTCATGAGCGCGGTGGGTTCGGGCGCGCGCCCGTCGAGGGCGGCGCCGAGCACCGCGGACCCCGGGTCGTGCAGGCAGTGCCGGGTCATCGAGGTCAGCACACCGCTCGGCCCGAGCTCCAGGAACGCCGTCACCCCGGCGCCCTCCAGGCACCGTACCCCGTCGTGGAAGCGGACGGGGCGCTCGGCGTGGCGGACCCAGTAGCCGGGAGTGGCCAGGGCGGCCGCGTCGGCGAACGTCCCCGTCACGTTCGAGACGACCGGCACGGCAGGCGCGTGGTAGCTCAAACCGTCGGCCACGGCGGCGAGTTCGTCGAGCATGGGACGCATCAGGGGCGAGTGGAAGGCATGGCTGACGCGCAGCCGACGGGTGCGGCGGCCCTGCTCCTGCCATGGTCGCAACCAGGCCGTGAGGGGGCCGGCGGCGCCTGACACGACGACCGAGCGGGGCCCGTTCACGGCGGCCACGGCCAGCCGGCCGTCGCTGGGCAGACACTCCAGGACCTCGGCCTCCGTCGCCTCCACGGCGACCATCGCGCCGCCCTCCGGCAGGGCCTGCATGAGCCTGCCGCGCGCGGCGACCAGCGCGCTCGCGTCGGCCAGGGACAGCACCCCGGCGACATGCGCGGCGGACAGCTCACCGATCGAGTGGCCCATCAGGAAGTCCGGCGTGAAACCCCAGGACTCGAAGAGTCGGTAGAGAGCCACCTCCAGGGCGAACAGGGCCGGCTGCGTCCAGTCCGTGCGGTGCAGCAGCTCCGCCTCGGTGGTGCCCTCCGGAGCGTCCATCACCTGGCGCAGCGGCAGGTCCAGATGCCGGTCGAGCTCGGCGCGGGCCGCGTCCAGGGCGTCGGCGAACACCGGGTGGGCGGCGGCCAGTTCGCTGCCCATGCCGGCGTGCTGGGACCCCTGCCCGGAGAAGAGGAAGGCGGTCTTGCGTGCCCGCGCCGCCACCCCCAGCACGGCGTTGCCCGGCAGTTCCCCCGCGCCGAACGCCGCCGTCGCCGTGAGGAGTTCGGCGCGGGTGGTGCCGGTGAGGGCGGCTCGGTGGTCGAAGTGGGTGCGGGTGTGGGCGAGTGCGGCTCCGACCTGGAGGGGGGTGGCGTCCGGGTGGGCGGTGGTGAGGTGGGTGTGCAGGCGGCGGGCCTGGGCGCGCAGGGCGGCCGGCGTCCTGGCGGACAGCACCCACGGCACCACCGGCAGGGCCTCCGGTGCCGGCGCCGCCCCGGCGTCGGGGGACGCGTCGAGCGGCGCCTCCTCCACCACGACGTGTGCGTTGCTGCCGCTGATGCCGAACGAGGACACCCCGGCCCGGCGCACCCGCTCGCCGCGCGGCCACGGGGTGGCCTCGGTCAGCAGGGAGATGCCGCCGCCGGACCAGTCGGCCCTGGGCGTGGGCCGGTCGACGTGCAGGGTCCTGGGCAGCACTTCGTGACGGAGCGCCTGGATCATCTTGATGAGTCCGCCGACGCCCGCCGCGGCCTGGCTGTGCCCGATGTTGGACTTCAGCGAGCCCAGCCGCAGCGGGTGCGGGGCGGTCCGTTCGCGGCCGTAGACCGCCCCGAGGGCGTCGATCTCGATGGGGTCGCCGAGCGTGGTGCCGGTGCCGTGCCCCTCGACCGCGTCGATGTCGTCGGGACGCAGCCGCGCCGCGGCGAGGGCCTGCCTGATGACGCGTTGCTGGGAGCCGCCGTTCGGGGCGGTCAGGCCGTTGCTGGCGCCGTCCTGGTTGACCGCCGTGCCCGGGATGAGGGCGAGGACGCGGTGGTCGTTGCGGCGGGCCTCGCTGAGGCGCTCCAGGAGGAGGACCCCGACGCCTTCCGCCCAGCCGGTGCCGTCGGCGGCCTCCGCGTACGAACGGCACCGGCCGTCCGGCGAGAGCGCCCGCTGCCTGCTGAACTCGGTGAAGACGCCCGGCGTGGACATCACCGTCACGCCGCCCGCAACGGCCAGCGTGCACTCGCCGTTGCGCAGGGCCTGCACGGCCAGGTGGACGCTCACCAGCGACGACGAACAGGCCGTGTCGACGGTGAGGGCCGGGCCCTCGAAGCCGAACGCGTAGGAGACCCGGCCCGACAGGACGCTGCCCGCGGAGCCGATGCCCCAGTACCCCTCCAGCTCGGCCGGCCCCGACCGCGCCAACTGCGCGTAGTCCTGGCCCGTCGTCCCCACGAACACACCGGTCGGCGTACCGCGCAGGCCGCCCGGGTCGATGCCCGCGTCCTCCAGGGACTCCCAGACGGTCTGCAGGAGCAGCCGCTGCTGCGGGTCCATCGCCAGGGCTTCGGTGCGGCCGATGCCGAAGAACTCCGCGTCGAACTCCGTCGCCCCCTCCAGGAACCCGCCGGCCCTGGCGTACGTCGTGCCGGTGTGGTCCGGGTCGTCGTGGAAGAGCCGGGTCAGGTCCCAGCCCCGGTCCGCGGGGAAGTCCGCGACCACGTCGCGGCCGGCGGCCACCAGGTCCCACAGCTCGTCGGGGCAGGCCACGCCGCCCGGATAGCGGCAGGCCATGCCCACCACCGCGACCGGCTCGTGGGCGCGTTGCTCGACCTGCCTCAACTGCTGTCGGGCGGACTGCAGTTCGGCGGTGACACGCTTGAGGTACAGCAGTGCCTTGTCGTCGTCCGGCATGGTTTCAGCCCACCCCCAAGTCGTTGTCGATCAGGTCGTACAGCTCGTCGGCGGAGGCTTCGTCGATGCGGTCCCGGTGCAGGCCGCCACCGTCGTCGCCTCTGTCGTCGCCGCCTCGGTCGTCGAGGGCCGCGAGCAGCGACCGCAGCCGCGTGCGCACCGCCGCCACGTCGGTCTCGGCGACCGACGGGAGCAGCTCGGTGAGGTGGTCCAGATCCGCGTGCACACCGGGCCCGGTCGCCTTCTGGTTCCCGGCGGCGTGCGCATCGAGCAGGGTGCGCAGGTGCGCGGCGAGCGCCGGAACCGTCGGGTGGCCGAACACCAGGGTGGACGGCAGGCTGAGCCCGGTCACCCGGCTCAGCCGGTTGCGCAGCCGCACCGCGCCCAGCGAGTCCAGGCCCATTTCCTTGAAGGGACGCTCCGGGTCGACCGCGCCCGTGTCCCCGTACCCGAGGACCCCGGCGACCTCCGCCGCGACCGCCGTCAGCACCAGCGCGTCCCGCTCCTCGGGCGGAGCGGCCGCGAGGCGCGCGGGCAGCGCCGCGCCCGACCGGTCCGCGAGGTTCTGCGCGGCCGGCACCAAGGCCCGCAGCACGCCGGGCAGTGAACCCTCCCGGGCCTGGGCACGCAGCGCGCCCGGGTCGAGCCGAGCGGGCAGCAGCAGCGCGTCCTGCGTGCCGTGCACCGCTTCGAACAGGTGCAGCGCCTCGTCGGTGGCGAGCGGCGCCAGCCCCGACCTGCCCAGCTGCGCCACCTCGGTGGCCCCGAGGTGGCGGGTCATGTCGCTCGCCTCCTCCCACAGGCCCCAGGCCAGCGAGAGCGCGGGCAGCCCCTGGGCGCGCCGCCAGTGGGCGAACGCGTCGAGGAACGTGTTGGCCGCCGCGTAGTTGCCCTGCCCCGGGCCGCCGAAGGTGCCCGCGACCGAGGAGAACAGGACGAACGAGGCGAGCGGCACGGACTCGGTCAGCTCGTGCAGGTGCAGCGCCGCGTCCACCTTGGGGCGCAGCACGTGGTCCAGCCGCTCGGGCGTCAGCACCTCCAGAAGGCCGTCGTCGAGCGTTCCCGCGGAGTGGACGACGGCGGTCAGTGGATGCGCGGCGTCGACCGACGCGAGGAGCGCCGCCGTCGCCGGCCGGTCCGTGACGTCGCAGGCCGCGACCGTGACCTGGGCGCCGAGGCCGACCAGTTCGGCCGTCAGCTCCGACACGCCCTCGGCGTCCGGGCCGCGACGGCTGGCCAGGAGCAGATGCCGCGCACCCCGTTCGGCGGCGAGATGCCGGGCCAGCTGAGCGCCGATTCCGCTCGTGCCCCCGGTGATCAAGACCGTGCCGTCCGGGTCGAAGGGGAACGGCCCGCCGGATGTGCCGCGGGCACGAACGACACGAGGGACGTGGAGCACGCCGTTGCGTACGGCGACCTGAGGTTCCCCGGCGGCCAGCGCGACGGGCAGGAGACGTGCGGGATCCTCGGAGGCGTCACCGGCCAGATCGACGAGCGTGAAGCGCCCGGGGTGCTCGGACTGCGCGGTACGCACCAGCCCCCACAGGGGCGCGAGGTCGGGGGCGACGGCCGCGCCGGGAGCGGTGGCCACGGCGTTCCGGGTGACCAGCACCAGGCGCGCGTCGGCGAACCGCTCATCGGCCAGCCAGCCGCGCAGCAGTGCGAGGGTGTGGTCGGCGCGGGCACGTGCCGCCTCAGCGGTGGGCCTGCCGTGGGCCGCAGGCACGAACGCGACGACGGTGTCCGGCACGGGTCCGCCCGCGTCGAGCGCGCCGGCGAGGTCGGCGAGGGCGGGGTAGGCGGGGAGGTGCGCGGCTGCGGAGCCGGTGGGGGCGTTCGAGCCGGCCCCGGCGTCCGAGCCGCTCACGGCACCCGGGCGCGCCATGGTCATCCCGTCCTCGGCCAGGACCGCCCAGTGTCCGGACACGGGTCCGAGGTCCGGGGCCGGTGCAGCCTGCCAGTCCACACGGAAGAGGGAGTCGGCCGGCCCGCGCCCGCCGGCCAGGCGGGAGGGGTCCACCGGGCGGGCCACGACCGAGTCGACGGTGACCACGGGGGCGCCCGCCTCGTCGAACGCGGACATCCGGACGGTGCCCTCGCCGAGTGCGGTGAGGGACACCCGCAGGTGTGTGGCGCCGGCCCGGATGACGCGTACCCCGGACCAGGTGAACGGCAGCCACGCCTGCCCGGACGCCCCGCCGTCATCGGCCAGTTCGGTCAGCTGGGCGTGGAACGCGGCGTCGAGCAGGGCCGGGTGCACCCCGTACCCCTCGGCGCCCCCGCCGTCGGCGGTCGTCGTGGCGTCCACCTCGGCGAGGAGCGCACCGTCGCGCCGCCAGGCCGCGCGCAGCCCGCGGAAGACGGGTCCGTAGCCGAAGCCCCGGTCGGCGAGCCGGTCGTAGAGGCCGTCGACGTCCAGCGGGTCGGCGCCCGACGGGGGCCAGGAGACGGGGCCGGGGGCGCCGTCACCGTGCGCCGGGGCGGGCGCCAGGAAACCCGCGGCATGCCGTGTCCACTCGCCGCCGCCCGCCGTGTCGGCCGGCCGGGAGTGGACCGCCACCGGCCGTCGTCCCCGGCCGTCCGGGGCGCCGACCGACGCCTGGAGGTCGGCGGCACCCTCGTCGGGGAGTACCAGCGGCTCCTCCAGCGTCAGTTCCTCGACCATGTCGCAGCCGACGTGCGAGGCGGCGAGGACGGCCATGTCCACGAAGGCGGTGCCCGGCAGCAGGACCGTGCCGTGGACCGCGTGGTCGTCCAGCCAGCCGTGGGTGTCCCGCGAGACGCGCCCGGTGAAGACCCACCCGCTGCCGTCGGCCAGTTCGGCTCCGACGGTCAGCAGCCGGTGCCCGGTGGAATGCAGTCCGGCTGTTCCGACGTCGCCCACGGCGGCCCGGGGCGCCGCCCAGTGACGGGTCGACTCGAAGGCGTACGTGGGGAGTTCGACGTCACGCGCGGCGGCCGGGTCGAACATCGCGTCCCAGCGCACGGGCACCCCGTGGGCATGCGCGGCGGCCAGGGAGGCGGTGAACTGCGCCTGTTCCCGCTCGCGCCGGGCGGAGCCCAGGACGGCCGGGGCGGACCGGCCGGTCCCGCCTTCGCGGCCCCCTGCCCGCTCCACGGTCTGCTCCACCGCGAAGGTGAGGATCGGGTGCGGACTCACCTCGATGAACGTGGTGTGCCCCTGGTCGAGCAGCGCGCGGACGACCTCCTCGAACCGCACGGTCCGGCGCAGGTTCCGGTACCAGTAGCCGGCGTCGAGGCCGCGGGTGTCGAACGCGCCCGCGGTGACCGTGGAGTGGAAGGGCACCTCTGCGGAGCGGGGCGCGATCGGTGCCAGGACCTCGGCCAGACGCTGTTCGAGCGACTCGACCTGGGGGGAGTGCGAGGCGTAGTCGACGGGGATCCGCCGGGCCCAGATGTCCTCGGCCGAGCAGCGGGCGAGAAGCCCGTCCAGGGCGTCGGGGTCCCCCGAAACCGTCATGGACGAGGGGCCGTTGACGGCGGCCACGGAGATGAGTCCGTCCCAGTCCGCCAGGAGCGGCAGCAGCCGCTCGGGCGACGCCGTCACCGACGCCATGCCGCCCAGCCCCGCCATGTCCGCGATGGCCTTGCTGCGCAGCGCCACCACGCGGGCGGCGTCCTGGAGCGAGAGGCCCCCGGCGACGTACGCGGCGGCTATCTCGCCCTGCGAGTGCCCGACCACGGCGTCCGGCTGCACGCCATGGTGGCGCCAGAGCGCCGCGAGTGCCGCCATCACCGCGAACAGCGCGGGCTGTACGACGTCCACCCGGTCCAGCGGGGGAGCGCCGGGCGCCCCGTTCAGGACCTCGTCGAACGAGAAGTCGGTGTAGGGCGCGAGCGCGTCGGCGCACGCGCCGAGCTCGGCGGCGAACACCGGTTCGGCGGCGGCGAGTTCGCGTGCCATGCCGAGCCACTGGGAGCCCTGGCCGGGGAAGACGAAGACGGTCTTTCCGGTGCGGGCGCGGGCCCGGGTCAGCTGATCCGCCTCCTCTCCCCGGGCGAGCGCGGCGACCGCGTCGAGGAGTTCGGCGCGGGTGGTGCCGGTGAGGGCGGCTCGGTGGTCGAAGTGGGTGCGGGTGTGGGCGAGTGCGGCTCCGACCTGGAGGGGGGTGGCGTCCGGGTGGGCGGTGGTGAGGTGGGTGTGCAGGCGGCGGGCCTGGGCGCGCAGGGCGGCCGGCGTCCTGGCGGACAGCACCCACGGCACCGCGGGGGGCGTCGCGCCGGGGGAGGAGGGTTCGGAGCCCGGCGTCCGGGCCTCGGGCGCGGCGGTCTCCGTCTGCACGGCGGGCGCCTCCTCCACCAGGACATGCGCGTTGGTCCCGCCCACGCCGAAGGCCGACACCCCGGCCCGGCGGACCCGCTCGCCGCGCGGCCACGGGGTGGCCTCGGTCAGCAGGGAGACCACGTCGCCGGACCAGTCGGCCTTCGGCGTGGGCCGGTCGACGTGCAGAGTCCGCGGGAGCACCTCGTGATCCAGTGCCTGGATCATCTTGATGAGTCCGCCGACGCCCGCCGCGGCCTGGCTGTGCCCGATGTTGGACTTCAGCGAGCCCAGCCGCAGGGGCTGTCCGGCGGGGCGGTCCTGGCCGAACACGGCCGTGAGGGCGTCGATCTCGATGGGGTCGCCGAGCGTGGTGCCGGTGCCGTGCCCCTCGACCGCGTCGATGTCACGGGGGCGCAGGCCGGCGTCGGTGAGCGCCTGCCTGATGACGCGTTGCTGGGAGCCGCCGTTCGGGGCGGTCAGGCCGTTGCTGGCGCCGTCCTGGTTGACCGCCGTGCCCGGGATGAGGGCGAGGACGCGGTGGTCGTTGCGGCGGGCCTCGCTGAGGCGCTCCAGGAGGAGGACCCCGACGCCTTCCGCCCAGCCGGTGCCGTCGGCGGCCTCCGCGTACGAACGGCACCGGCCGTCCGGCGAGAGCGCCCGCTGCCTGCTGAACTCGGTGAAGACCTTCGGCGTGGCCATCACGCAGGCGCCGCCCGCAACGGCCAGCGTGCACTCGCCGTTGCGCAGGGCCTGCACGGCCAGGTGGACGCTCACCAGCGACGACGAACAGGCCGTGTCGACGGTGAGGGCCGGGCCCTCGAAGCCGAACGCGTAGGAGACCCGGCCCGACAGGACGCTGCCCGCGGAGCCGATGCCCCAGTACCCCTCCAGCTCGCCGGGGCCGGACCGTGCCACGTTCTCGTAGTCCTGGCCGCTGCTGCCCATGTACACGGCGGTCGGCGACTTCCTCAGGCGGCCGGGGTCGATGCCCGCGTTCTCCAGGGACTCCCAGACGGTCTGCAGGAGCAGCCGCTGCTGCGGGTCCATCGCCAGGGCCTCGCGGCGCGCGATGCCGAAGAACTCCGCGTCGAAGTCGGCGACCGCGTCCAGGAATCCGCCGGTACGGGCGTAACTGGTGCCGGGCTGCTCGGGATCGGCGGAGAAGAGGCGGTCGAGGTCCCAGCCCCGGTCGCGGGGGAAACCGGAGATGACGTCGCGCCCTTCGGCCACCACGTCCCACAGGCCGACGGGGGAGGCCACGCCGCCCGGGTAGCGGCAGGCCATGCCCACCACCGCGATGGGGTCGTCGTCAGGTCCGGGGCCCGCGCCGACGCCCGCCGCTTCCGCCTCCGGGGCCTCGTCCTCGGAATGCGCGAAGCCGAGCAGGCCGAGCAGGTGCTCCGCGACGGCGGCCGCCGTCGGGTGGTCGAAGAGCAGGGTGAGCGGCAGTTCGAGGCCGGTGGCCCGGCTCAGCCGACCGGTCAGCTCCACGGCCGCGAGGGAGCCGTAGCCGTAGTCGCGGTAGGCCATCTCCGGGTCGATGTCGAGCGGGTCCGTGCCCGCGAGGCCCGCGGTCTCCTCGCGGACCAGGTCGAGCAGGGCCGCCG
>NZ_JBFBBK010000043.1:0-71531 GCF_040682635.1 Streptomyces sp. NPDC051133 | reverse complement strand
GGGGGAGTTGTGGGCGTTTTGCAGCACTAAGGTGCTTCGTAAGTGAATTGGGTCACCTTACTTGTGTAAAACGCCATAGAGTGCTAAATCGCCACGCGAAGAACTTTCACGCCCTATGGTGAAAAATCGCCCATTGCAGCATTAATCTGTCCCTGTTTCCGTGGGTTAGCGGATGCGCCTGGAGGAGTAACCTGCTCGACGGCGGCCCGCTCATAGCCGCGGACGCGTTCCATCGGTCAACCAGGAGCAGCCGCGCGTTCAGCTCTCCTGTTCAAGCTCCCTGACACCCGGCACACCGGAGAAGTGCGTGGTGTCCGAGGACGCCGAGCTGGTCGACCGGATGTGGCGGATCGAGCGGGAGAAGGAGCGCAAGGAGTCGGACTTCGCCGATGAGATCCACCTGCGCACCTCCCAGGGAGCCCTCGCGCGGGTGGCTATCGGTTCAGGAAGTCCGCAATGCCTTCGAAGAGCCCCTGCGCCGCCTTCTGCCGCCAGGCACCCTTGGCCAGCAGTGCCGAGTCCTTGCTGTCACGCATGTTGCCGCACTCGATGAACACCTTCGGGACCGTCGACAGGTTGAGGCCGCCGAGGTCCGTGCGCGTGACGAGTCCGGTGCCCTCGCCGACGTAGTTGGACAGGGGTTCGCGGGTCTCGCGCAGGAAGGAGTCGGCGACGCGGACGCCGAGGTCGTGGGACGGGCCGACGATCGGGCGGGTGTCGGCGGCTCCGGCGTGCACCGTTCCCGGCAGGATCACGTGGAAGCCGCGGTCGCCCTCGGCCGAGTCGTCAGCGTGGATGGAGAGGGCGGCGTCGGCGTGTGCTTCGTTGCCGATCTGCGCCCGTTCGGTCACGCACGGTCCCCAGAGGGGCGCGTCCCCGTCGCGGGTCAGTTTCACCGTGGCACCTTGCTGCTCCAGCAGGGTGCGTAGCCGGTGTGCCACGTCGAGGGTGAAGTCGGCCTCGGTGTAGCCGGCTTTCGTGGACGTTCCGGTGGTGTCGCACTCCTTCCAGTTCGTTCCGATGTCCACCTGGCGGTTGATCTCGGTCAGGTGCTGGAAGTTGCCCTGGTTGTGTCCGGGGTCGATGACGATCACCTTCCCCGCGAGCGGGCCGGACCTCGCAGTCGCGGCCCCCTTACCGTCGTCGCCGGGCGAGGCGGAGGGCGGCGCCGACGCGGACCGCACCGGTGAGGAGAGTGCTGCGGAGGTCCGCCAGGAGGCAGCGGCGGGGGCGGCCGCGCGCGGCGAATCGCCCGAAGTACCTTCACCCACAGCTTCGTACACGAGCCAGCCGAGCAGCGCGCCGGGCACCAGCGCGGCGAGTGACACGAGGAGCGGGCCGCGCCGGGCGGAACGCCGCTCGGAGGATTCGAACTCCGGGTCCAGATACGACACGCCGCCACCGTAGGTCCCGGGCTCCGCCGCGGACGGCAGCCTCGCCCCACAGACCACGGCCGATCAGCCAAACGGCGCCGTCGGGTACCGCCAGGCGGTCCGAAGACGGCACCTAGCACCGACCCGCTGGCCGACGTGCGCGGTCACCCGGCGATCGCCGCGGTCATTCAGGCCGGGCGCAAGCGGTCATCAGCCGGCTCGGCGGTACGCCTGTGCGGGCCCGTGAGTGGGGAGGCTGCGCGCCTCTTGCCTGGTACGGCCGCCCTCTCCAAGCCGCGCCCCATCTCGCGATGGCGGTCCTCCTCGACCCGGGAGTGGCGCAGTGCCCGTGCAGGTACCGGCGGCATCGGCCGCCGACGGCGACCGGGATCTGTACATTTGTACCAAAGAGATCAGACTGTCGGTCGTGTGGCGGTAGCGCCCGTCTCACGAACCTCGCAGGCGAGGCAATATGTCCGACTTGAGTGCACCGATCGTGGCCACGTTCCTCGTCTACGTGGCCGTCATGATCGGAACAGGTGTCTGGGCCTACCGCCGTACGCACACCTTCGCCGACTTCGCTCTGGGCGGCCGCAGGCTTCCCGCGTTCGTCGCAGCCCTGTCCGCAGGGGCCAGCGACATGTCCGGCTGGCTGTTCCTGGCGTTCCCCGGAGCGGTGTACGCCGCCGGGATCGGGGCCAGCTGGATCGCGGTCGGTCTAGTACTCGGTACGTACCTCAACTGGCTGTTCGTCGCGCCGAGGCTGCGCACCTACACCGAGCGCGCCGGGAACGCCGTAAGCCTGGCGGCCTACCTGGAGGAACGGTTCGAGGACCGAACACGGATGCTCCGAATGGTCTCAGCGGCGGTCACCCTCGTGTTCTTCACCGTCTACGTCGCCAGCGGGCTGGTGGCCGGCGGGCTGCTGTTCGGGCACATCTTCGGTGCCGGATTCAGACTGGGGGTGGCCCTGACCGCCCTGGTGATCGTCGTCTATTCATGCCTGGGCGGCTTCCTGGCCGTGAGCCTGACGCACGTCATGCAGGCCACGCTGATGTTCCTCGCCCTGTTGGTGCTCCCCGTCGTCGGTATCGCGACGTTCGGTGGCTTCGCGGCGCTTCGTGACTCCCTCGACAGCAAGACGCCCAACCTGCTGGACATGGGTGCCAAGGTCGACTTCACCGACGGCCGGTGGTCGGCAGGCGGCGGGTCGCTCGGCGCCGTCGCGATCATCTCGTTGCTCTCGTGGGGCCTCGGCTATTTCGGGCAGCCGCACATCCTGGCCCGGTTCATGGGCATCCGCAGTACCGCAGCCGTACCCGCTGCCCGCCGTATCGAGACCGGGTGGGTGGTCGTCGTACTGGCCGGTGCCACGTTCGTCGGCCTGCTGGGCATCGCGCAGTTCGGAACGCCGCTCCGCGACCCGCAGACGGTGTACATCACCCTGAGCCGGACCCTGTTCAGTCCGTGGGGCGCCGGTGTCATGCTGATCGCGGTGCTCGCCGCGATCATCTCGACCGCGGACAGTCAGCTCCTCGTGTCGTCCGTCGCCCTCACGGAGGACTTCTACCGCGCCTTCCTCAACCGGCGCGCCTCGGACCGGGCCCTGGTGTGGGTGGGCCGCGCCGCTGTCGTCCTCGTGACCCTGGTGGCCTCACTGATCGCGCTCAGGGGCGGCGGGCTGCTGGGCATCGTGGGCTATGCCTGGGCGGGCTTCGGGGCCGCCTTCGGCCCAGTGGTCCTGCTGTCGCTGTACTGGCCCCGCATGACCTGGGCAGGGGCCATGGCCGGGATCGTGTCAGGCGCAGTCACGGTGCTCCTGTGGCGTGTGGTCAAGCCGCTGCACGGCCCCTTCTGGTCGGGGATCTACGAGATGATCCCGGGCGTCCTGGTCGCCACGGCCGCGGCACTGATCTTCGGCAGGTTCGTCGGCCGGCCTCCGAAGCGGGCCTTCTGGCGGATGCCGGGCGGCGGGGTGAGCCAGCTGATGCTCACCCCATTCCTCAGTCACGCGCCGGTCGGCATCGCCGTCCTCGACACGGATCTGCGCTACGTCTGGGTGAACGAGCCACTGGACCGCCAGATCCCCTTGAGACGACGGCTGGGGCGACGGATGGCGGAGATCCTGCCGCAAGCCGAGGCCGACGCCTTCGAGGAGAAGATGCGCGAAGTCCTCCGGACCGGAGCGCCGGTGATGGACTTCGAGTACCGCGGTGCCGGCTACACGGTGCACGACCGGAGCCGCGCGATCTCCGCCTCCTTCTTCGCGATGAAGGACCGCCACGACCGGAACGTCGGCATCTGGTACATGATCATCGACGTTACCGAGCGCTGGCGGGCCCAGGAACGCCTGGCCCTGCTCAACGACGCCGCCGCGCGCATCGGCAGCACCCTGGACGTCACCCGGACCGCCCAGGAACTGGCCGACGACGCGGTGCCGGCCGTCGCCGACTTCGTCGCCGTCGACCTGCTGGACTCGGTCATGAGAGGCGAGGAGCCGGCACCCGGGCCGGTCGGCATGGCGCCCGTCATCCGGCGCGCGGCCCAGCAGTCGGTCCGTGAGGGCTGCCCCGAGGCGTCACTGGCCGTGGGGGAGGCGATCCGGCGTGCGCCCGCGACGCCCGTGACCCGCTGTCTGCTGGAGAGCAGGACCCTGGTCGAACGAGTCCTGGACCGCACCAACAGTCCGTGGGTGACCGTGGACGAGACGCTGGGTGCCTCGTTCCTGGACTACGACTTCCGCTCGGTCATGGTGGTCCCCGTGCGGGCGCGAGGGGTCACCCTGGGAGTGGCGACGTTCGCACGGTCCCGGCGGCTGGGCCCCTTCGAGGACGACGACGTCCGCCTCGCCGAGGAACTCGTCTCCCGGGCGGCGGTCTGCATCGACAACGCACGCCGATTCGCCCGCGAGCGCACCGCGGCCCGCTCGATGCAGCGCTACCTGTTGCCGCAGGACCTGACGGGAGGGTCCGCACTGGCGGTGGCCTCCTGGTACCTGCCGGCGGACGCCCCCAGTGGTGTGGGCGGCGACTGGTTCGACGTGATCCCGCTCTCCGGGGCACGCGTCGCACTCGTCGTCGGGGACGTGGCCGGGCACGGCATCAACGCGGCGGCGACCATGGGACGCCTGCGCGTCGCGGTACGCACGCTCGCCAACCTCGACCTCTCCCCGGACGAACTGCTGGCCCATCTGGACGACCTGGTCATCGGCCTCATGGGGGCGCACGACATCGATACGCCGTCGGCGGACGGAGGCGAGGCGACGGGCACCGCGTTCTTGGGCGCCACCTGCCTGTACGCCGTCTACGACCCGGTCAGCAGGCTGTGCACCATGGCCCGCGCCGGTCATCTCCCCCCGGTGCTCGTCGCTCCCGACGGCGCGGCCGACGTTCTGGACCTGCCCGCCGGACCGCCCCTCGGCCTCGGCTACCTCCCCTTCGAGTCCATCGAGACCGAGCTGGCGGACGGCAGCCTCATCGCTCTCTACACCGACGGCCTCATCGAGTCCGTCGACCGGGACATCGACGTCGGGCTCTCTCGGCTGGGCGATGCCCTCGCGGCACCCCTGCCCACGCTGGCCGAGACCGGCCGACGAGTGATCGACAGCCTGCTGACGGGCCCGCCCGCCGACGACGCGGCCCTGCTCCTCGCCCGGACCCGTGTCCTGGCTCCGGACCGTGTCGCCTCCTGGGACCTGCCCACCGACCCGGCTGCCGTCGCGCACGCCCGCGACCTCGCGGCTCAGAAGCTGACGGAGTGGGGCATCCCCGATCTGACGTTCACCACGGAACTCATCGTCAGTGAACTGGTGACCAACGCGATCCGCCATGCGACCGGACCGGTCTGCCTGCGCCTCATCCGGGACCGCGGCCTGATCTGCGAAGTCTCCGACGCCAGCAGCACCTCGCCACGCCTGCGTCACGCGCGGATCACCGATGAAGGGGGACGGGGCCTGCTCATCGTGGCCCAGGTGGCCCGCCGGTGGGGCACTCGGTACACGAAGACCGGCAAGATCATCTGGACGGAGCAGGCCATTGCCGCTGACGCGATCGGCTAGGAGCGGGGGTCGGTAATGGCCCAGCCGGCGAGCGGTTGGGGATCGGACCTCGTCGCCCGACTCGGCGACGAACCGCGCCAGATGGTCCTGCGGCAACCACTCATCACGCGACGCCGGCAGCAACATCATCTGATCGGGGACGCCGGAGACTCGGGCGACTCGGCTGGTTCGTACGCTGCCGTCTCGTACGGAACGCTCTCCATATGGAAGATCAGGAAGAGGAGGCGGCGTCGCGCTCAACTGCTTGATTGACCGCCAAGATCCGCGGCCAGCGCCGCGTAGATGTACTCACTGCCCCAGCGATCCCCATCGAGGTCGTTCTCGACCAGGTGCGCCTCCCGGCGCATCCCGAGGCGCTCACAAACCCGCACAGACCCGGTGTTCTCCACATCCAGCCGTGCGTAGAGCCGGTGCACGCCCAGTGTGTCGAAGGCAAAACCGGCCAGCGCCGCAGCCGCCTCGGTCGCGTAGCCGTGCCCCTCGTGACGTGGGTCGAGAGTCCAGCCGATCTCAGCCTGGGCGGCGCGGGCATCAGCCAGGGCGAGGCTCACCTCGCCAAGGACGCCGGGCTCATCGCGTCGGCAGACAGCGAGCGCCAGCTTGTCCCCGTCGGCGCGCCAGGCCGTCTGCGCCGCGCGCTCGGCGGCAACCTGCTCGCTGCGCTCACGCGTGTGCGCCGGCCGGTACAGGTAGCGCGCCACGCTCGGCAGGCTCTGGTAGGCGTACAGGTCGTCGGCGTCGCCGGGGGTGAACAGACGCAGCGACAACCGGGCCGTGGTCAACGGCAGCAGCGAGGCGACGTCCATGCGGACCTCCGGGATGCGGATGTGGAACGAGATGCGGGCTGATTTTCGCATCACGACTGCCCGGCAGCCACGCCTTTTCAACAGCACCGCCCGACAGCCCCACTCCACCACGAGGCGCGGCATTCCAGGAGTTGTTAACTGACCCATGCTCCTGGCCCGAACGGACGAGGGGCATCCGCCAGATGATCCAGTAGCAGTCGCGGCGGAGGACGGACCGGGCCCGGGGTTGCAGTCGCGGGCGGATCCGGGGCCTGTCGGCGAGCTCGTCGAGGCGACCGGTCCGGTCGGCGTCCAGGCGCAGAGCGTGTGCGACGGCGCTCAGGGCTGCGTGAGAAGCGACGGACAACCGCCGCACGCTCCCCTCGCCCCGAAGCCCCGGGCCGGCACGCCCGAGATGCGCGGATTCCTCGACGGCGATTCCATCGAAGAGACGCAGCGGCCACCCCGGTGCCCGGTGTCTGCGCACCGGCCGAGGTGGAGCGGGTCTTCGACGAGGTGGGGGGCGGTTCGGCAAGCTCGACTACAGCATCAACACACCTGGCCGCCTACACAGGTCTGTACTCCGTCTACGCCGGGAAAACCGCCCCGGTTCTCCCACCGCCCGCGACCCGCACTCGGCCGACGACAGCAGCGAGGGAGCGGCGAGGGGCGTGGGCCTCCGGGTTCTGGGTGTGCCGGGGGATCTGATCGGGCCGGGGCACAGGCAGGCGCTGCTGGTTCGAGCGGTCGGGGTCACCGCAAGGCGGCCACTGCTGCCGCGGCCGCGTCCAGGATGCGGTCCAGGACGGGGACCGGGATCGCCGGGTTGGCGACCGCCGCGCAGGCCGTGTCGCGGTCGTGCAGCAACCCGGCCAGGACGCGGGACGGCAGTCGGGGATGGCGCGTCGCGGTCTCGCGCACGTGGTCCGCCGGGTCGTTCAGCAGCCGTACCGCGTCGGCAGGTGACAGCCGGGGGTCCTCGGCTGCGCGTCGGCGTGCTTCGGCCTCGGGGTCCCGGGCGAGGCGCGCGACGTCGGCGGCTGTGGACCGCGGGTCGTCCAGGGCCAGGCGGCGCATGCGCCCGCTGGGGTCGTCGGCGTAGCGCAGCAGGCCCGCGCGGGGGAAGTTGGGGTGGCTGCGGGGGCGGCCGGGGTGGCTGAAGCTGCCGTCCCACCAGCGCCAGACCTCCAGCAGCAGGCCGGCGGGCGCGTCGTCGCACGACTCGGCGAGGAACAGGTGGACCACCCGGTCCTCGTCCCGGGCGAGACGCTCCACGACGTCCGGCGGGAGATGCCGGGCGCGGGCCACGCTACGGCGGATCAGCGGATGGGACGACGCGGCGAGGCGGCGCATGGCCTCCGGGTCGCTGTGCAGGTCCTCGACCCAGGGCAGGGTGTGTGACATCGACGTCTGGTCGAAGACGTAGCGCACCGCGGCGCGTTGCTCCTCGGTGAGGTCGGGGCGAAGCGCGACCGCAGACCGGACGTCGTCGTGCGGGTCCCGTACCAGGACGGCGACGCCGTCCGCGGCGAGGCCCGGGTTGCCGGCCAGCGCCCGGCGTACCTCCGCGTCGCCGTCGTGGACCAGTTCTGCCTCCAACTCGGGTTCGAAACAGCACTGTTCGAGCGCTCGCCGTGGGGCGGGCAGCGAGGCGAAGACCTCACGGGGCATGGGGGTGGCGGTGTGGTGGGCCAGGAGCGCCGCGGTTCGGACCGTCTCGTCGGCGTCGGCGAGCAGTCGTCCCCGCAGGGGAGCGGCAAGGTCTGCCCATCGACCGCAGGCGGCCGCCCGGACAGCGGGATCGGCGTCGGTTGTGAGGCTGGGGAGATGGTGTGCGGGGAGCCCTGGGAGTTCGGCGGCCTCGGCGCGGGACGGGCCGGCGAGGAGGTCGTCGTACAGGTCCTCGGGGAGTTCGGCGCCCCAGGCGCAGGCATGCTCCGCCCACAGGACGCGCCGACTCGGCGACGGTTCGGCGCGGACCAGGCGTATCCACTGTGCGGCGGTGAGCTTTGGTCGGAAGGTGTCGGCAGGCCTCGCGCGCACCCGCTGGTCGGGGTGCGCCACAGCGGCGTCGAGGACGGCGGGACGGTCGCAGCCGTGCAGGAAGCCGTCCGTCACGTCCAGCAGCCGGATCAGCAGTTCGTCCGGCGCGGCCGGATTGGACCCGATTCCCTCTGCCCAGTGCAGAGGCCACGCCGGCACGCCGGGCACGGCCGCCCACACCTGGGCACGCTCGGCCTCCGTCTCGCGTCCGGCGGCCGCCGCGGTTTCCTCCAGCCGCTGCGGCAGCCGGTCGAGGGCCGTTACCCGGCATCCGTCGGGGCCCGGGATCTCCGCCAGCAGCACCTGTCCGTCGAGGGAGAGGGCCACGAAACCGGGGTCGCCGGTCAGTTCCGGTACACCGTCGCCGGTGTGGCGGACCCGGGTCCACCAGGCGTCGTTTCCGCCGATCCGATGTCCGAGCACGGCCACCAGGAACTCGCCGTCGTCATTGACGAGTCGGCGCCACCACGCGGCGTCGAGCGTCTGCCCGGCCGCGCCGTCCGGCGCTGCGATCCCGCGCGCGACGCGCCAGCCGGCCTCTGGCGGGAACAGGCTGCCTGGGCTCATCTCCTCGACGACGGTGAGCCCGGAGCGTTCGAGCAGTTCGTGGAGCGTTTCTCGGCGTGGCACGCGATCATGATCCCGGCGGGCTTGCGGTGACGGCAAGCCCTCGGCGGATCAGCGGGTCGCCTCGCGCGGCGGCAATACACCGAAGGGCCGCACCGGTTGGGGTGTGGCCCTTCGACGCGCCCCGCCCCATTCCGGACAGGGCGCTGCTTGCTCATGCCGGCGAGAACTTCTGGGCGGCGGAGCCGTTGCAGTCCCAGATCTGCAGGCGTGTGCCGTTCGCGGTGGCACCGGACGGTGAGTCGATGCAGCGGCCGGTGGTCGGGTTGGACATCGAGCCGTCGGTGTTGGCGACCCAGTTCTGGTAGCCGCCGCCGTTGCAGTTGGCCAGCTGGAGCTTGGTGCCGGCCGCGTTCACACCGCCGGCGATGTCCAGGCACTTGCCCAGCGTGCGCAGCGTCTGGCCGTTCCAGGTCCACTTCTGGTCGAGGGAGGTGGCCTGCTGGCAGTCCCACAGCTGCACTGCGGTGCCGTCGCCGCCGGTGTCGTCACCCGCGACGTCCACGCACTTGCCGCCGGGTCCGTAGATCGGGGTACCGATGGCGAACTGCTGGGCGGCGGAGCCGTTGCAGTCCCAGATCTGCAGGCGTGTGCCGTTCGCGGTGGCGCCCGACGGCGAGTCGATGCACCGGCCGCTGGTCGGGTTCCGCAGCGAGCCGTCGGGCTGGCGCACCCATGACTGGTAGCCGCCGCTGTTGCATGTGGCGAGCTGCAGTTTCGTACCGGCGGCGCTGTTGCCGCCGGCGATGTCCAGGCACTTGCCGAGGGTCTGCAGGGTCTGGCCGCTCCAGGTCCAGTGCTGGTCCTTGGCCGCCGACTGGCAGTCCCACAGTTGGACCGCGGTGCCGTCGCCGCCGGTGTCGTCACCCGACACATCCACGCACTTGCCGCCGGGGCCGGTGATCGTCTGGCCGCTCACCGAACCGCCGCCACCACCGCCTCCGGAGCCGGGCGCCTTGTTGTAGACGGCCACCGAGTCGATGACCAGCTTGCCGCCGGACACCGTGGAGGCGTTCGGGCCCCCGCCGAAGGCGTCCGGGAAGCCGCCGCCGATCGCCAGGTCGTAGATGATGAAGAAGGGGTGGTCGACCGCGTCGGACCAGGTCGTGGCGTCCACCTGGCTGGCGTTGACGGTGAAGAAGTTGTTCCCGTCGAGGTAGAACCTGATCTGCTCCGGCGACACCGAGCGGTCGATCTCCGCCGCGTAGTCGTGGAAGCCGGTCTGGCAGCCCGGGCAGGCGCGTTCACCCGAGCCGATGCCGGTCGACTCGTTGCACGGTCCGCCCGGGTTCACACCGCAGTGCAGGGTGCTGAACACGGAGCTGCGGCCGTTGATGTCCTCCATGATGTCGACCTCACCGGACTTCGGCCAGGTCACACCGGAGCGCAGCGGCGCGCCGAGCATCCAGAACGCCGGCCAGTAACCCGCGCCGTTGGCGGTGGTGACGTTGGGCTGCTGGAGGACGGACTCGATGCGTACGACACCGCCGGCCGGGGCGCCGAAGCCCGCCGACTGGGTCTCCACGCGCCCGGAGGTCCATCCGCTGCGCGCGTCGGAACCCGAGTGCAGGGCCTGGAGCACCAGATGACCCTCACCGTCGTAGTAGACGTTCGAGGTGCTGTTGGTCATCGTCTCGATCTCACCGGTGCCGAAGTTGCTGCCCGGCCCGGTGTCGTACTTCCACAGGCTCTGGTCGATGCCGGTGCCGGACGCACCGTTGAAGTCGTCGCTCCAGGTGAGCGTGAAGCCCGACGGTGTCGGGGGCACCGCCGCCTGGGCGGTCTGTGTCGTGGTGGCGGTTGCGACCACCGTCATCACGACGACGGGAATCAGAGAGAGCGCTCTCTTCCACCCGCGGCGCCGTGCCCTTGCAGGGGGTATTCGCATAGGTCTGGCCTCCGAAGAAGGACATGAACGCGTCTGTTCGCCATGCCGTCTCTGGTGATCTCCATCGACGGTGAGCAGTGCACGCGTCCCTGCGGATCTGGACGGCGGCGAACGGGGCGACGGCCGGCGCCGGGGCTGCCGTCGAAAGGCAGGCCCGCAGCGGACGGCCGGACTCCCGTCCTTCAGCCGGCGGATGCATGCATCACCAACTCTGTTGAAAATTGGTGGTGTTGAGCCATGTGGAGTTCTGTGCGAGGCAGACGGTATTGGACCAGACCAATACCGTCAAGGCTGGCAACAGACGGAGAAGCCGGCACCGCCCTCGGTGCCGGCTTCCGCGTTGCCCCGTTGCCCCGTTACCCCGTTACCCCGCCCGGCCCCGCCGTCGGTCCCGCGTGGCACGCATGACGCGCATGACGGTCCTGCCGCCCGCGCAGCTCCCGGCCGTCCGACCGGACTAGGTCGGCGTATCACCGGTGCTGTGCAGCTCTGACGGCAACTGCGGCCAGGTGGCCGCGAAACCGGGGTGCAGGCGCAGCCCGGCGATCTCCGTGACGTCGCACCATCGGTAGGCGGTTCCCTCCCCGTCTCCACGCAAGGGTGAGAGAGGTTCCAGGAGATCGGCGACGATGGTGTGATACGCCCATCCGCCGTGGTCGTCCACATGGGTGTGGAGGTGACGCAGGGCCGGAACGGCGCCGAGTTCTTCCGTGAACTCCCGACGCGCCCCGTCCAACGGGCTTTCCCCTGCTCTCAGGGCACCACCGGGAATGCTCCAACTACGGCCGTGGTGCACCCGCCAGGAACGGCGTTGGAGCAGAAAACGGGAGCCCTTGCGCAGCAGCAGCCCGGCGGCGCCGTACGGACCCCAGTGACGGCACCCACGTCGGTCCCTGATGTATCCGTGACTGCTGTCGGCCATGCGATTCCCCCTGTGCTGCGCCACTGAAGAGCGGGCGGTCGTCTGCGGCCATCCCTTTTCGTCCGAGGTGATTCCACCCCGACGTGCGGTGCGGATCAATCCACAACTCATGAGGGGCGGTGCGATGGACACCAGGGGGGCCTTACGCCGACCGGGCGCTGACGGCGGACCGCGGCCCCTGGGTTGGTCGGGCGCTGACGGCGGACCGTGGCCTCCTGGGCTGGCCGGGCGCTGACGGCGGACCGGGCCCCGCCTAGGCTGGCCGGGCGCTGACGGCGAGCGAGGGAGGCGCGCATGGGCGGGACGGGTTCGGCACCTCCCGGGACGGCATCGGCACCTCCCGGGACGGCATCGGCACCTCCCGGGACGGTCCTGGTCGTGGACGACGACGCGGCCATCCGGCGGTCACTGGAGCGCGGGCTGCGGCTGAGCGGTTTCGCGGTCCGCACCGCGGCCGACGGTGCCGGCGCGCTCGCTGCCGTCGCGGACGGCCCGCCCGACGTGCTCGTCCTGGACGTGTCGATGCCCGGCATGAGCGGCATCGAGGTGTGCGCGCGGTTGCGCGCCGACGGCCGGGATCTGCCGGTGCTCATGCTCTCCGCGCTCGACGAGACGGCCGACCGGATAGCCGGCCTGCAGGCCGGAGGCGACGACTACCTGGTCAAGCCGTTCGCCCTGCAGGAACTTGTGCTGCGGCTGCGTGCGCTGCTGCGCCGCCGGCCGCGCGCCGCCCAGGAGCAGGCGTTGCGGGTGGCGGACCTGCTGATCGACCCAGCCGCCCGCACCGTACGGCGCGGCGGATGCCTGCTGGACGTCACCCGGCGCGAGTTCGAGCTGCTGGAGGTGCTGGCCCGCAACGCCGGGCTCGTCCTCACCCGTGACCAGTTGCTGGAACGGGTGTGGGGCTACGACTTCGACGTGCGCAGCGATGCCGTCGACACGTTCGTCAGCTATCTGCGGCGCAAGCTGGAGGCCGACGGCGCACCACGGTTGATCCACACCGTGCGGGGGGTCGGCTTCGTGCTGAGGGAGGAGCCATGAGGCTCTCGGCCCGGATCGGACTGGCGGTCGGCTGCACGGTGCCGCTTCTGGTACTGGCCTTCGGATGGCTGCTGCTCCAGCTGGTGGCCCGCGATCTGCACCGCGCCGAGGACGATCACCTGCGGGAACGGGCGGCGGCCGTCGTCCCGGACGCCAGGGCGTTGCTGCGAGCCGGTGCTGCGGGCCGGCCCAAGGCGGCGGACACCCGTGAACGCGCCCTGTACAGCGCGGCGCTCGACGTCGGCGTGCGGGTGGTGGGACCGGAGGGTTCCTTCAGCGGAGGCCCGCAGCCCGGTTCCGGCGTGCCGCTGCCCGCGCGCACCGGGGCGCCGGTCACCGTGCGTGCGGATGGCGCCAGTTGGCGGGCGCTGGCCCGGCCGGTGCGCACGCCGCTCGCCACCGGCACCCTGTGGGTGTTCGCGCCGGACACCGCCGACCGCGGACAGCTGCGACTGGTCCGGCGCCGGGTGCTGGTCGCCACTGTGCTCGCGGCCCCCCTGTCCGGCCTGCTGGCCTGGGGGATGGCCGCGGGTGCGGCCACGCCGCTGCGCCGGCTGACCCGCCGTACGGCCGGACTGGACCCGCGCACCGATCGCGTGCGCCTGCCGCTGGAGCGGACCGGTGTCACCGAGGTCGACGAACTGGCCGCCACCGTACGCACCGTGCTGGCCCGCTACGACGAGCAGGCCGCCCGCACCGCCGAGGCCCTGGAGACGGCGCGCTCGTTCTCGGCGGCCGCCGCTCATGAACTGCGCACCCCGCTGATGAGCATAGGCACCAACCTGGACATCCTGGCGGATCACCCCGGGCTCCCCGAACCGGACCGCACGGAGGTCGTCGCCGATCTGCGCCGCGAACACGGTCGGCTGCTGGGCCTGTTGGTGATGCTGCGCGACCTCGGGCGCGGGGACCTGGTGGAGGCAGAGGCGTTCCGTACCGCCGATCTGACGGAGATCGCGGAGGCGGCCGTCGCCGAGGCCCGGCGTCATGCGCCCGGCGCGCTGATCGCGCTGGACGCCCCGGCAGGGGTCACCGTGCGCGGCTGGGAGCCGGGACTGCGGCTGCTGCTCGACAATCTGCTGGCCAACGCCGTGGCGCACGGAGCCGATGTGGGCGGTGCGGTGAGTGTGACGGTGGGGCTGGGGCGGGTGGGGGAGTGGATCGTACTCACGGTGGACGACGGCGGACCGGGAGTGCCGGAGCAGGAACGAGAACGGATCTTCGAGCGGTTCCGGCGCGGTCCGGGCAGCGCCGGCTCCGGGCTCGGCCTCACGCTGGTGGCCCAGCAGACCGCACTGCACCGGGGCGCCGTGACGGTCGGCGGCGTACCGGGCGGCACGGGGGCACGTTTCGAGGTGCGGCTGCCGGCCGAGGAGGGGGAACTGCCCGACCGTCGCGACTGGTTGATCGGGACAGCCGGGACATACCGGTCACAAGGTTTCCCCAAAGAGGACTCCTAGCCTGCCGCGGGACGGGCGGACGAGTGGTCCGCCCGGGAACGGAGGCATGTGATGGACATCCGGCGAAGGCGGCGCAACCTGCTGGTCGGACTGGTCACGGCAGCGCTGCTGGCGAGTGGCACGGGCGCGGCCGCGGCCGACAGTTCCCCCGCGCCGGGACCGACCGGCGACGGCGCCAAGGCGCTCTGCAAGCGGGTGCCGAGGATCGACCGGCGGATCGACCGGGCGCTGAAGCGGCTGGACGCCGGGGCAGGCACGCGGGGTTCGGTGGCCCGGCTGGAACGTCGCGTGGCCAATGCGGAGAAGGCGGGCCACACCGAGATCGCCACGTTTCTCCAGGACCGGCTGAAGACCCGCAAGGCGCTGGTGCCGAACCTCAAGCAGCGGCAGAAGGACCTCGACCAGGTCAGGACATGGTGCCGGGACAACGACGGTGGTAAGGCGGCAAGTTGATGCGCGCACCGGCCGCGGTGGTGGCGGTGGTCCTGCTGGCCGCCCTGTCCGTCAGCTGCTCCGGTCACGACGGGGCGTCGCCTAAGGCTCCAGCGGCCACGCCTTCGGGCTACTCGCAGATGCAGCAGAAGGTGAACGCGGCCGAGTCGGCCGCCGCCGCGGCCGACCGGGACGCGACCTCGAACGCCGACCGCTGACCGCTGACCCGGGGAGGAGGCAATGCGGCCGGGCAGGCCCCGAGGGCACCGCCCGGCCGCTCCTCGTGCTCGCGATGGCGGCCGGCCGGACCGTGCCACTCGCCGGTAGGTGCAGCCAATCTGCGCGGCCGGCTTCCGAGACGGCGTAGGCGGCATTGAGAGCGTGTTCGCCGCCGGCGTCGGGCTCGCTGGGGCGGTTGGGGAGCAGGGCGGTGCCGTCGCTGTCGCGGGCGAAGGGCTGCGGCATCCACGGGCGCACCGTGCCGCGCCCATCCCGCCACCGCAGCCGTTCCGTCCGGCCAGACAGTAGCGGCCGGCTTCGGCGGCGGCGTGGCGTGATCGTGCGGTTGCGGTTGCGGTTGCGGTTGCGGTTGCGGCTACGGCAGCGGCAGCGTGTCACGAGCCATCGGCGTCCCTTGATGGTCACGGCGCGTTCGGATGCATCACTGGAGCACCTCGGTGCTCTGGCCGGATGCGACGGCAGTGCGGAGGGGGAACGCGATGAGCAGCGCGACCGCGACGAGCAACCCGCTTGTCCACAGCGGCCCGAGGTCCCCGACCGCGGTGCTGAGGGTGGTCGCGGCGACGAGGGGTCCTGCGGCGGCGCCGACGTTGAGTGCGGCGGTGGCATAGGAACCGGCCATGGTGGGAGCTCCTGCCGCCTCGTAGAGGACCCGCGTGATCAGCGTGCTGCCCAGCGCGAAGGACAGGGCACCTTGCACGAACACGAGGGCCAGCAGCGCGACCGGCATGTCGGCCAGCATCGCCAGGGCCGGCCAGCCGATGAGCAGCAGCGGACCGCCGACTGCGAGGACCAAGCCGGGGCGCCGGTCGGACAGCCGCCCGGCGACGGTGATACCGACGAAGGAACCGACACCGAAGAGCACCAGAGCCACGGAGATCCACAGCTCGCCCAACCCGGCGGTGTCGGTCACGACGGGGGCGAGGAATGTGAAGCTTGCGAAGGTCGCCGCGTTCACCAGCGCCCCGAGCAGCATCACCAGGAGCAGTCGCGGACTCTTGAGCCGTGCCAGCTCCGCTCGCAGGGTCGGTGCGTCACTCTTGTCTGCTTCCCTCGGACGCGTTGGGATGCCTGTGAGGATGCCGATGGCTGCGGGCAGGCAGAGGGCGGCGACAGCCCAGAACGTGGCCCGCCAGCCGAGGAACGTGCCGAGCACTGACCCCCCTGGGACCCCGGCGATCGTGGCCACCGTGGTGCCTGACAGCAACACGGCCAGCGCCCGACCTCTCTTGACGGGCGAGACCAGCGCGGCGGCGGTCGTCAGGGCTACGGCGAGGAATCCGGCGTTCGCGAGCGCCGCGACCACCCGGGTCGCGATCAGAACGGGCAAGCTCGAAGTGACAGCGCCCACGGCGTGGGCTGTCAGGAACACGAGGACGAACCCAAGCAGGCTCGAACGTCCAGGCCAGTTACGGGCAAGTACCGCCATGAGCGGGGCACCGACGGTCATGCCGATCGCGAAGGCCGATGTGAGCGTCCCGGCTGTCCCGACGGTGACGTCGAGGTCTGAGGCGATCTCCGGCAGGAGGCCGGCGAGCATGAATTCCGAGGTGCCCATGGCGAAAATCGCCATGGCAAGCAGATACAGCGGGAAAGGCATCGAGTGGCTCCGAGGTGAGGAGAAGCACGAGAAGGTCAGCTCGTCACCGCGGCCAGCCCGCCAAGGGCACAGTCGTCCGACGCATGATGCTGCGCCACGACAGGGCTACATGCTCAGTGGTTCAGGGGGCTGACGGCGTGACCGAAAGCCCCCACCCTGTCCGACTCAGGACTCGACATGGCCCGCACGCTACCCGACCCACGCACGCCGAGGCACCTCGGTTTCCTCGGCGTGGCCTGTGCCGGCAACGTCATCGGGGCGGTGACGCCGACCCGGGCGAAGAGGCCTGCCTGAAGAGACAATGTCGCTCCGCTGGTCCGCTGTCTAGGCTCGTTGACGACCAAGCCACATGATCAGCCGCCAGGGGGGCACGCGCGGCTGGGCGCGTCCGGTGCTCTGCGCTCTCCCCCTTGGTTCCGGCTGCCCACCACAGAGGACACCGTGCAACTCCCTTCCGTTCGTGACGCGTTCGGCGCGTTCGCCGCCATGGCGGCGTCGACACTCGTTCTGGCGGCCGCCGTGCCGGCCGCCGCGCACACACCACAACCGGTCGCCGGCACGCACACCTCGCCGTCGGCCTCCGCCACGCCTACGCCCACGCTCCGGCCGACCGCCGGCACGGGCACACCGCAGCCCTCCACGACGCCGCAGTCGTCAAAGACCCCGCATCCGTCACTCACGGCCGACCCGGCCCCCACCCGTTCCGCCACGGACGCCACGGACGCTGCAGACCCCACGGACCCCGCAGGCGACACGGACGCCGCGGACGGCTCATGGACGAGCGAGGCGGCGGAGGCGTTCTGGACTCCCGCGCGGATCGCCGCGGCCCTCCCGGACTCCCCGCGCCCCGTGGCGCCCACCGGCTGGAAGCCCTCGCTCTCCTCCGTGGCGGCGGCCGGCAAGAACGGCGACTACTTCGGGGGTGTCCCCACCGTGGGCACCTTCTTCCACTACGTCCGGGATCCCGCCACCGACAAACTGGTGGGCCGCTTCTGCTCCGCCAGCGTCATCGACAGCCCGCAGGGCAACGTCGTCCTGACCGCCGCTCACTGCTCGGGCGGCTCGAAGGGCATGTTCGTGCCCGGCTACGACGGCGCGGCGAAGAACCCCGCCCGCTACGGCCGGTTCCCGGTGCAGAAGTGGATCCGCGACTCGCGCTGGTACAGGGTGGGCACGCACCCAACCAGGGACGCCTACTCCGAGTTCGACTACGCCTTCGCCCGGGTCGGCCCGAACAGCCACCACCAGAGCGTGCAGAAGGCGGTCGGCGCCGCGCTCAAGCTCGGCCAGGTGGGCGGCCGTTACAACCAGACCGTGACCGTGATCGGCTACCCGGGAAGCCACAACAAGGACAACCGGCCGATCATCTGCTCCGATGTCGGCACCCGGCAACTGCCCGGCTACCGGCAGATGCGCATGGAGTGCGGCGGCTTCTACGGCGGCACCTCCGGCAGCCCCTGGATCACCGGCCTGAACAAGAAGACCGGCAGCGGCACGGTGATCGGCAACCTCGGCGGCTACTACGGCGGCGGCCTGGAGAACGACAGCGACCGCATATCCTTCGCCGTCACGTACGACAAGCGGACCATGGAGATCTACGACGCCGCGAAGCGGAACACCAACCCGCGTCAGTACCCGCGCGGCTACAGCATGTACCCCGAGGGCGGCCAACTGTGGACCCACGCCCAGAAGATGGCCTCCGGCGACTACAACCTCGACGGCAAGACCGACATGATCGTGGTCTGGTCCGACGGCGAGGTCACCTTCTACAGCGGCGACGGCAGGGGTGGCTTCTCCGGCGAGCACAGGATCACCAAGACCAAGACCTGGAAGGACGCCAAGATCATCGCCGGTGGTGACTTCACCGGCAACGACTCGGCCGACCTCATCGTGGTCTGGATCGACGGCGAGGTCACCCTCTACACCGGCGACGGCAAGGGCGGCTTCGCCAAGGAGACCCAGCTCGCGAAGCCGCACAGCACATGGAAGGACGCCACCCAGATCACCGCCGGACGGTACAGCGCCAACAAGTGGACGGACGACCTCATGGTCCGCTGGGTCGACGGGGAGCTCTCCCTCTACACCGACGTGGACGGCCGCGGCTTCCTGCACGAGCACAAGCTCGAGAACCCCAACCCGAAGTGGAAGGACGCGACGATCCTCACCGCCGGTGACTTCTCGGGCGGTGCCAACTGGGACGTGATGGTGCGCTGGTCGAACGGCAGGCTCTCCCTCTTCCAGGACGTCGATGCCTCCGGTGAGGGAACGGACGTGCAGCTGAAGTCCTCTAACGAGCTGTGGACCCATGCCTCCGTGATGACCGCCGGCGCGTACACATCGGGCCGCCCCAACGACCTGGTCGTGCGGTGGTCCGACGGCGAGACCACGCTGTACACCGACACGTCGACCACCCTCGGCCGTGAGCACATGCTCATCCCGCCGCAGGCCAAGTAGGCACCCTCACAGGAAGGCGAGGTACCCGCGATGTACCTGCGCGCAGCAGCAGCCACCCTCAGCCTCGCCGCGGCCGCCATCGGCCTGGTGAGCTCGCACACGGCGTTCGCGGCGGACGGTCCCAGCCTGAGCGTGACCGCCGCCGCGAACGGCGGCGACAGCGACGGAGACGGCCCCCTTCAGCAGGGCGCACCCATCGTGGTCACCTCCGACGTCGACCTGACGTCCCTGGCCGCGGACGGCAACGGCGGCTTCACCGTCAAGTCCCCCGCGTTCGCCAAGGACGTCACGGTCGAGATGCGGAAGAACAGCTTCGGCCAGGGCAGGGGCACCCTCCGCTGCGACATCGCTCCGGGGAGCTACCCGGTCGACATCGCCGGCCGCAAGGACGCCGCCGAACTGATCGGCAAGCGCGGCCATGTGACCATCACGGTCGCGGCCGACGACCACCAGTACTGCAAGCAGGCCTCCGGCTCCTCCAGCCACAAGATGGCCGTGACCGCCGCTGCCGGGGGCGGCGCCGTCGCCCTGGCCATCGGTGGCTACGCGGTCGTACGCCGCCGCAGGACCACGCGCGCCTGACGAAGGCACGGGCGCCCGCCACCGGCGGCTCCCGACCCTTCCGATCTGACCGTCCGTCGAGCCGCGCCGATCGCCGCGACACCTGGGCGATCAGCGCCGCGCCTTCGCGGTGAGCGGGACGGACAAGTTCACGGGGGTGATGCACGACCCGGCGCCCGCCTCGGGTACACCGCGCCAGAACGGCACCGTCGCCTGGATCGACTGCACCGTCCACGCCCTGCACACCGCAGGCGACCCCCTCGTCGTCGGCCGGGTCACCACCCGAAGTAGCTGGTCAGCGGGGTGGTGTGTGGGCTCGATTCGGGGTGCTCGTGCTGGTCGTGGGCGGCAGTCTGTGGTGCAGATCGTCTGGCAGGGCGGTTGTGTCGATGAGTTCACCGTCCTCGAACGGTCTACCCGGCGACAGGACCGTTCTCGACAGGAGCACCATGTCCACCATCCAGCCAGTGATCTTGACTGCCGACCACGACGTCCTGGCCGGCTTCTACACGAAACTGTTCGGAGCCGAGGAGATCTTCCGGGTGCCGGAGGAAGGTCCGGTCTTCTACCTCGGCTTGCGCATCGGCGACACCGACCTCGGGCTGGTGGCCAAGGCGAACCCGGCGGACCGAGAGGCGTCGCGGATCTTGCTCAGCATCAGTGTCGACGACGTCGATGAGACGCTCGGCCGGGTGACAGCGCTGGGCGGCTCGGTCCGCGGCGGCCCCAACGACATGCCATGGGGACAGCGCGTCGCCCACATCCAGGACCCCGACGGCAACCCGGTGAACCTCACCCAGCCGATCCCGACTCAGTGACGCTGTACCGTGTGCTTGTGCTGGGCGAGCTGCCAGCTCACGCCTTCAGCCTCAATCGCGCTACGCCGCGGGTATGCCTGGTCCCGGGCGAACCATGCCGACTGCAACAGGCCGGACGGCCGGCGGTGAAGTCGTGGACAGCGGCAGCGGCGTGGGCCACAACACCCAGTGGGCAGCGCGGCAGCGTGCTCTGCGCCACAGGTGTCGGTACGCAGAGCGCAGAGCTGCTGACGATGACGAGCACTGCGCCTGGCCGCACTCGTCCTGGCCGCGCACACCGGGGTCGCCCTGTGCACAGCATCGACATGGTCGTGCTCACCCGACCGGGCGGGCGCTCGCCTCTCCAGAGCGTCATGCCCGTCCACCTGCGGGCCTGCTGCACCGCTCAACCGGTGGTCGGCTGCTCCCTCCATGCTGACCGATCGCACGGTTCCTTCATCCCGCAGCCCGCGCCGATCCGGCGAAGCATGTCATGCATCGAGACTCCGTAAGTCCCAGTGTGCGTCGTCGGTATAGACAGCCGCGAAGCATGGTGCGAGGCGGTGCTGGTTGACAGCGTCGCCGCCGGGTCCCCTTGGCTCCGATGCCGCCGGAAGCCGGTGAGCCTGAACAGCGCACCTGGCCGGATGCGGCCAGGTGCGCTGAGACAGGGCGGCCGGCCGAGGGGAGGCACGGCACCTGGCGGCCCTTGTCCTGGCCCCGGTGAGCCGCCACTCCGGAGCCGACTCGGCATTCACGGCGCGCACGTCTCCGGCGCCGTACGGCCGGCCGACCCTGCGGGTGGACCGCGAAGGGGCGCTACCGCGGGGCGGTGGCCTGGGCGGCCTGCTCGATCAGGCGGGTGACGGCGTCCGGGTGGGAGACGGCCATGGCGTGGGAGGATTTGACCTCGACGACATGTGCCCCGGCCCGCTCGGCCATGTGACGCTCGGCGGCGGCAGGGATCGTACGGTCGTTGCGCGCAACGGCGTACCAGGAGGGCACGTCGTGCCAGGCTGCGTGCTCGCTGCGGGCGTCCAGAGCGGAGGCGTCGATGGGACGCTGCGCCGCGGCCATCACGCGGGCTTCGGCCGGGGGGGCGTCCGCGGCGAAGACAGCCGGGAACTTGTCGGGCTTGACGTACAGGTCGGTGCCAGTGCTGCCGTCGGGGCGGAGATAGGGCAGAGGGTTGAGAGCATCGGGCAGCTCGCTGCCGGGGTAGGCCTTGAGGATGTCGTTGGCGCTCTCGCCCTTCTCCGGGGCGATGGCGGCGATATAGACGAGAGCCTTGACCTGCGGGTTGGAGGCGGCCGCGTTGGTGATGACCTCGCCGCCGTAGGAGTGGCCGACCAGGACCACGGGGCCCTGCACGCTCTTGAGTACGTTCGCGACGTAGGCGGAGTCGCTCTGAAGGCCGCGCAGCGGGTTGGAGGGGACGACGACCCGGTAGCCCGCGGCCTGCAGGCGCTGGGTCACCTTGTTCCAGCTCGACCCGTCGGCAAAGGCGCCGTGCACCAGCACGACGGTCGGCTTGGCTGCCTTGTGATCGTGCCGCGGCGCCGCCGCCGCGACGGTCGAAGCCGTCCCGGCGACGATTGCCACGGTCGCCAGTGCGGAGAGCGTGAGCAGCCTCTTGTGGGAGTTCATGGCGTGTTCCGGTTCCTGT
Organism: Streptomyces sp. NPDC051133; assembly: GCF_040682635.1. Classification (NCBI taxonomy): domain Bacteria; kingdom Bacillati; phylum Actinomycetota; class Actinomycetes; order Kitasatosporales; family Streptomycetaceae; genus Streptomyces; species Streptomyces sp. NPDC051133. Next base: position 49,585 of record NZ_JBFBBK010000043.1, on the reverse strand, counting down.
GAGTCGGGAGCACCGCACCACGGTCGGCGGGCGGCGCGTCGAGCACCCGGCGGCAGGCGGGGGAGGGCCGAGGGGTGGTTCGCCCTTCTGCCGCCTGCATGTCTTCCTTGACTTCGGAAAGCCCGGGGTGCCCCGGCCTCCAAATAGAAGCACACAATTAAATTGTGCACAACTTAGTTGTGTGAGTCGGGTCCGTGTCGAAGGGACCCTGCGGGCCTGCGGTCCTGCGGGCCTGGGGGCCCGCAAGCCCGAGGACCGACCCGTCCCGCGAGCCTTCACTCGCGCAACCGTCTTACGCCACCGTTATGCGGTGGCTATCCTTGCAGTCATGTCTGTCACCACCATGACCCTGCGTATCCCCGATGAGCTGGCCCCCTCGATCAAGGCAGCCGCCTCGGAGGCCGGCCTCAGCGTGAACGCGTATGTCGTGCGCGCTGCTCGGCGGGCCGCCACCCTCGACGCCGCGCACCAGCTCGCCGCGCTCGGCCTCGGCAACGACCTGGCAGACGAGGACGAGGGTGACACCCTGTGAAGCGCGGCGAGATCTGGACACTCCCCGACGGCCGCAACGTCCTGATCGTTTCCCTGACCGGCCTGGAAGAGGCCTACGGCGCGGTACTCGTGATCGTGCTGCACCCTTCCGGCCGCTACCCCGACACCGCCATGTCCGTCGTCATCGGTGACCCGTTCCCGTGCACTGCGGTGGCCGTCAACCTCCAACAGCTCAAGGGCACCCGTTTCGACGGCGCGAAACTCATGGGCGAGGTCGACCCTGCCGCGATGGCTCGCGTGGACCAGGCCCTGCGCGCCGTCCTCGACCTGTAGGCCCGGCTGTACGCAGGCTCTGCAGTCAGCTTGCACTCGCGCGCTGTCCCGCGCGTCGCCGCCCGCTTTTTTGACGCCGGGCAGGCCGACGCGACCGAGGAGCGGTTGGGCGCCGGTCGGGGTGGGCGGGTTGGCGAACGTCACCGAATGATCAAGATGGCGGCGTCCGACTGGTGCAGCCATGCCTCGCCTCGCCCGAGGTGGCAGTGGCCGATCCGATGTCGGACCGGCCACTGCCATGCCGGCGCGGAGCCGGGATTCTTCGGCGACGCCGGCGGTGCGGCAAGAGTGAGCGTGGATTGACCGGCTGGACGACGGGCCGATCAGGACCGGGCGGTGCTGGCTTCCAGCGGCAGGTATGGCGGACAGCGGCCGGCAGTAGCGCAGACAGACCGGCAGCCGCAGCCGCAGCCGTAGCCGCCAGCCATGCCGCTTCCCGGCTACCGCCAGCGCCCACGCACGCCCCGAACGCCGGAACCCTGCAGCTGGTGGGCCGGGGGGCCTGCGTCGCGTGCTCGTGCGCCAGCGGCCCCTATTTCCAGCACCAGCGCTTGATCTCCTTGTAGGGCTTGATGTCCTTGTCCTGCTTGCCGGCAGCCAGCTTCAGCTTGACCTTGCCGTGCTTGTCCAGTGCCTGCCAGGTGTGCCCCGTGCGATTCCACACCGAGCGCATGGGCCTGGTCCACGAGTGCCACGGGTCGTAACTTCCCTTGCCGCACTTCCAGTCCGGGAGGGCGGTAGTCCCCTGGGACTGGGAAGGCGTGGGCGTGCGGCTGAAGTTGCGGTTGCTCCACAGACAGAAGTCCTTCTTGTGGCAGAAGTCCGCTGCCGACTTCGCCGTCACCCCGTCCGACGCGGCTGCAGGGGTGATGCTCGCGCCGACCACCAGGGTGGCTGACGCCGCCGCAGTGGCGAGCAGGGCGAGTGGCTTGAGTCGAGCAGTCATGTGTCCTCCTTTTGATAGTGCTTGCCTGTATTGGATTACCGTCAAGATCGGCCAGCCGAAGGGCTGTTGAGGCACGTCTGGAGATCGCCCCCGTACCTCATACGGAAGGTACTCATCCGAGTAAGGGCTCTCGGCAAGGCTCGGCAGTGTGATCACCGTGACACGGGCCCCCAACCGGCCTGCTGGCAAAGCGCGCCGGTCCACGGCGATGGGCTATCGCCTCACGCATCGGTCTACGCCGGCTGCTGGCCCGGTATCCGGTCGAGGTGCCCCGAGTGCATCGGCCCGGTGCACCATGATGCGCGGGTCAGGGCGGAGACGATCGCCGCTTGTGTCCGCGTCTTCTGCCCCAGCCTCGTCACCATGTCGGCGATATGCGCCTTCACCGTGCGCTCCGCGATCCCCGGTTCCCGTGTGAACTCACCGTTGCCGTACCCCGTTCCCGGCAGTAGGAGAACCTCCCTTTCCCTTTCGGTCAGTTCGTGCAGCCGAGACAAGGCCTCCGTGGCCGGGTTGCGTCTGCGACCGAACGCCAACCTACCTGACGGTAATCGAAGGCTCGCACTTTTGCGAGCCGTCGAATTCTTGTGGCTGAAAAGGGCATTGACCACACGTGAGGGGCCCTTTCGGGCATTGCCCGAATGGGCAATGGCGCTCGAGAGTTCAATTCTTTAGGCTCCACCACGATCACATGGTGGGTGCTGATCGAGCCGATCTTGATGGCCTGGAGCAAGGCCGGGCTCGATCGCAGGCCGACCACCCGGCCGGCCGGCCCTTCCCAAACCCTCGCCGACATGATTCTCGACTACATATGCACCGGACGCCCGAAACCGGCCCAACGGCCCCCGGTCCGCCAGCGACCGGCCCGAGCCGTTCCGGACGGTCATTTTGGATGCGACATGCCCATGCTCCATGGTGAGATGCGCGGCATGAGCGACTCGTTGCGTGCCCGTATCGAGCAGTACTACGCCGCCGTGCCACTGCTGTTCGCCGACGCCGAAGAGTTCGGCCCGTTGCGGCTGTTCGTGCGCAAGGAACCAGGAGCCCCCTACTACGGCGGTCCGAGCCACGCTCAACCCATCGCGGAGGGCTCCGGGACCGTCACCGCAGCTGACATCGCCCGGGTGCGTGCCCGGCAGCGCGAACTCGGCGTGCCGGAAGCGTTCGAGTGGCTCGCCGAGGCGGCGCCGGCGCTTCGTGCCCGTATCGAGGCCGCGGGCCTGCCGGTGGAAGAACGCCCGCTGATGGTCCTCGACCTGCACCATCCGGTTCCTCCGCAGCCCCTGCCGGACGGCGTCACGCTCCGCGTGCTGACGGCCGACGACCCGGCCCTGCCCAAGGCACTCGCTCTTCCTCGCTTGGCTTTCGCCGAGCGGAGCACCGCTGTGGGTCTGGCGGGCCCTGCGGAACTGTCGGCGGCTGCTGACGAGTTGGCCGCGGACGACACGGTCGAGGTGGTCCGGCTCTCGATCCGCGCCGGGCACAAGGTACTCGTCGCTGCCCTTGCCCCGGACGGCACGCCCCTCGCTGCCGGTCACTACCACCCGGCAGGCGGCACCACTGAGATCGGCGGTGTCGGCACCCTCCCCACCGCTCGCCGCCAGGGCCTGGCCGCAGCCGTCACGGCGGCCCTGGCCGTTCATGCGCGCGGCCACGGGGTGCGGACCGTCTTCCTCGCCTATGCGGAGGAGACCGTCGCCCGCATCTATGCACGATTGGGATTTCGGCCTGCAGACGTCACCCTTCTCATCGCCAACCAACCCGCACGGTCGTAAGATCGCAGGTCAGAAGAACGTCCCGGCGGTAGCGTCCCCGCCACCATGAAGGCGGCACGCTCCCCGCGCTCGCGGGGATGGTCCCTACGAGGCACGCGCCGCCGTCGCCCTCGCCGACTCCTTTTCCCCCCGCCCGCGGGGATGACCCACGTGCGCCATGGCCCACGAACCGGCCGCCGCGTGCGCCCTGCGCCCGCGGGGGAGCCGGTCCCGGGCCGCGGGCGCCGGCCGCCTTTCACAGCGCCTCGCCGGCCGCGGCAGTGAGTGCGTTCCACGCCCAGACCGCCACCGCGCCTGCCACGGACGACGGCTGCCGAGGAACGGCGGTCCCGCTCCGCCGCCAGCCGCAGGCGCCGATCCGGCCGCCTACGAACTGGCGCCCGAACTGCGTTCGTTGGAGGGGTCAGCAGGCCTGGGCCAGCTGCTCGACCCTGTCGTGCAAGTGCTCGACGTGATGTTCGGATTCCGGCTTCATCAGAACGCTGCGCAGGACGCGGGCCCCCTCTGCGTCCCCGGTGATTTTGGGGTGGCGGGCGGTGAACGCCTCGTGGTCGGCCCTGAGGGTGCTGAGGAAGACGGGATCGGGGCCGGTCATGCCGTGGGTCAGGATGCGCGCGGATGCGGCGTCGATGCCGGTGAGGGTGGCGGGGTCGGTGGTGGGGAAGTAGGTGACGATGTCCAGCTGGGGTTGCTGGTAGAGCTCGAGGACGTCGGAAGCCTGGATCAGGTCCGCCCACTTCAGCGCTGCTCGCCGGCCGGCCGCCAGGACCCGGCCGAGGCCGTCGGGGGTGGGCGCGAGGAGCTGGAAGGTGAGCCACAGGGCGGCCGCCGAGGCGCCGGCGCGGGAGCACTCCAGGCTGATCTCGCCGAGGTGGAGCTCGGTGGAGGTGAAGTAGGTGTACGGCGAGTCGTGGAGGTAGAAGCGGCCCACCTCCGGGTCGCGGAAGAGGACGGCTCCGCAGCCGTAGGGCTGCAGGCCGTGCTTGTGCGGGTCGACCACGACCGAGTCCGCCCGCGCGATGGCGCGCCAGGGCTCGGCAGGCAGGCCCTCGGGGCCGTCGGCACCGGCGAGGAGGGCGAAGAAGCCGCCGTAGGCCGCGTCGACGTGGACGCGGACGCCGTGGCGTTCGGCGAGGGGCAGCACGTCGTGGACGGGGTCGACGGCGCCCAGGCCGGTGGTTCCGGTGGTGAGGACGACGGTGCCCACCTGCCCGGTGCCGAGCACCTCCTCCAGCGCGTCGAGGTCCATGCGGCCCTGGCTGTCGGTGCGCACGGGATGACTCGTCATGCCCAGGACCTGGCACATCCGGCCGTGGGTGTAGTGGGCGTCGGCGCTGTGGGCGATGCCGCGGCCGGGGTGGAGTTCGCGGGCGACGAAGAGGGCTTCGAGGTTGGCGATCGTGCCGCTGGTGGTGAGGTGGCCGAGGTGGGTGTCGTAGCCGAACATGGCGGCGAGCTGGGCGACGGCCTCGCGTTCCATCGCGGCGGTGGCGGGGCCGCCGTCCAGGGCGTGGTTGTTGGGGTTGATCAGCATGGCGGTGAGGTAGCCGACCACCGCGGCGGGATGCGGGGGCTTGAGCATCTGGCCCGCGTAGTGCGGGTGGAAGAAGGGGTAGTTGTCGTGCAGCCGTCCGGTGAACTCCGCGAAGACCGACGTGAAGCGGTCGTCGTCCACCTGCAGGGACATGTGGGGCTCATAGGTGCCGAAGGTGTCGGCCCAGCCCTGTACCGCGTGGGCGGCCCGGCCGAGCCAGTGCTGCAGATCCACGGGAGTCTCCCTCTCGCTCGCGAGTGGCCACCCACCATAGAATTTCGCTGACTAGTCAGCAATTGACTGCTCAGCAATTGAGACAGCAGTAGGTGCGGGAGCACTAGAGTCGACGGCGATGAATACCACCCCCCGGCACGACGACGAAGCCGCCGCCCGAGCCGCCAACAGCCCGCTCGTCCGCGACTTCGGGCTGCTGATCAAGTCCGCCACCCGCCTGGAACAGCACATCGACAGCGCGCTGCGAAAGGAGTGCGGGATCAGCCACACCATGCTGGAGGTGCTGATACGGCTGTGCCGCCGACCCGGCGAGGAGGTCTCCCAGCGACAGCTGGCCGACGACCTCACCCTCACCAGCAGTGGCACCACCCGCTTGATCGACCGCATGGAAGAGGCCGGCCTGGTCCGCCGCCTCCCGTCCCCCGCCGACCGCCGGGTGGCCCTCGTCGAACCGACCACCGAGGGACGCACGGCCTTCCTGCACGCCGCCGCCGTCCACGCACGCGTGGTGGAGGAGTACTTCGTCAAACCACTCGCAGCCGACGACTACACGCGCCTCATCAGCGGCCTGAGCGAGATCGACAAGGCACTGCGCGACGACACCCGGTAGGACAACCCCGACGTTCACCAGGGCCACGGCCGTTCCCGGTCACACACTCGGGCGATCCCGGCCGGCGAGCCCGAGCCGGCCAACGACAAGCGCCGCGCTCCGCACCCCTCTCGCCACGATGGCGTGACCCCGAGTTGGCGGTCGTCGTTTCGGCGATCAAGTCGACGGTCAACGGCGGCCTGGGCAAGCTGCGCGAACGCCAGGCGCTGTCCTGCGTGAACGACAGCGGAGCAGCCCCACCGAGTCCGGCGGCTTTCACCGTGGCTTCCCCGCTGTCCCGCGCTCGATCTGGTGCGCTTGTGGTGCAGCAGTGGGCGGAGGGCTCAGTCGCTCTCGCTTGGCGTCGCCGGCTCGCCGCCGGCCCTGTCGTACAGGCTGGCGCGGAGACGTGCCTTGGCCGCTTCGAGCCGAGGACCGTAGTCGGGCATGAAGATCTCGCTCAGCGTGTTGTCCAGGGTCCCCGAGATCGCATAGATCGGTGACCAGACGGCTCGGTCACGCACGATCCTCTCAAGGTCGTCGGACTGGAACATCGCTTGGTAAAGCCAGTCCGACAGCACGAACGCTTGATCGCGCGTGAGTCTGATGGTGATCGCTTCCTCGTCCACGACGTCAACCTAGTGCTTGACCAGGAACGCTCGCCGGGTGGTTGAGCAACGTTGTGGCCGTGGCCGAGGGCTATCGGCCTCCGGCGTTGCAGCGGCGCTACTTTGAGAAATACGCGGCCGGACTGCGAGCCGAGCAGCCTGGATGGACCGATGAGCAGATCCGGTCGGCGGCGAGTCGTTTCGTGTCGCCACCGGCGATCGCGCCGCACAGTGCGGGCGCGGCGGTGGATCTGACGCTCGTGGACGCTGACGGTCGTGAGCTGGATCTGGGTACGCCGATGAATGCGACTCCAGAGGAGAGCGCCGGCGCCTGCTACACCGACGCCCCCGGGATCGGCGCGCAGGCACGCGCCCACAGGGAGATCCTGAGGCGTGTGCTGACAGGCGTGGGCCTGGTGAACTACCCAACGGAGTGGTGGAACTGGTCGTTCGGCGACCGCTACTGGGCGCTGGCCACTGGAGCGGCAAGCGCCTGTTACGGACCGAGCCTGCATGGCGTGCACGAATGACGCTCTCGACTGAGCCGCGGTAGCCCGTCAGGCTGTCGCAGTGAGAGGGAGTCCGCCCCAGCGGATGCCTCCTGTGAGGTCCGGCGGGCCTGTCGCACCGGCTTGTGCGGCAGGCCCGCCGTATGCGTGCGGTTACTTCCCGCCGGCTCGCTCGAGTTCGCGGATGACGGCTTGCTCGTTCCGGCCGAGAACTGCCTTTTCCAGGCTGTTGTCGTCCGAGCGGGAGAAGCGTTCGCCCCGCGCGACATCCTCTTTGCTCAGGACGCGTCCACACCACTCGCCCTGGTCACCTATGTGGTCGTCGAAGGGCACGGCGGCGCCTTCTCCGAGGGCGGCCCAACCGTCGTTGGTCCAGCGGAGGGCGAGGAGGTAGGTGTGACCGGTTTCCAGCCGTGGTGCGTCGGTCGGCGTCCTCTTGATGCGGCTGCCGCTCGTGTACACCTGCCAGCCTGGGGCGGTCATATCGAAGGCCTTGCCCATTGCTCGCGTGGGGCGGCGGCTGGACCAGAGGACATTGTCGGTGCGGAACGTCACCGCGCGATCGACCTGGTAGCGAATCGGTCCCTTCGTGAAAGTGCGCCGGTTGGTGTCCCGTTCTTGTGTGGGAGTGGCCACTACGACGTGGTCGGCGTAGGCGATCCAGTCCTTGGCGGTCTGGGACGGATACGCGTCGCTGCCGCTTCCGCAACCGGCCACTGTGGTGAGGCCGGTTCTGCCGATGAGGGCACCGGCGGCGATCCCCGCGAAGGCCAGGACGCCGCAGACAGGCCTGCTCCTGACGGAGCCGCGTAAGGAAAATTGCATGACTGATACACCCTCCCCGTGTAGCGACACCGATCTTCCGGGCGCTGGATGACGTGCGCGGTGACGGAGTGGTCAAGATCCGTTAGGCGCGGCGATCACCATAGCTGCATGAGACGAACCGGGGCGTCGTCGATCCCGTCAAGCGTGGGGAGTGGTTGCTCCGGCAGGTCCGTGGCGGTCAGCCGTGGCCGGTGACGGTGCTGGACATGTGTGCGTGGGAGTTGAGGGGAAGGGACACACACGAATTGTGCGCGGCCTTGGCGGCGGTTCAGGTGGTCGAAATGATCGCTTGGGTGACAGCGGTGACGGCCGGGGCGGGGTGGCCGCAGAGGCGTGCCACGAGCACACGGCGGATCTCGGGGGGTGCGCCGTCGACGTGCAGCAGGCTCACCCCGGGCGGCAGCACCGGTGAGAGCCGGGAGGGCACTGTCGTCACACCGAAGCCGCTGGCGACCAGCTGGAGCTTCGTCAGCCAGTCGCGCACGGAGTGGATGATGCGCGGCCGTCCGGGCAGGCCGGGCCAGACGCCGAGCAGCGGTTCAGACCTTGATGACGGGGTGGCGATCCATGGGGCGTCGACCAGCTCGTCGACGTGCACCGTGGTGCGTCCGGCGAAGTCTCCGGTCGAGGGCACCGCCACGACGAGTTCGGTGTCCGCGACGGTCTCGACGTGCAGGCGCGGCGAGTCGCCGTCGAAAGGCCGGTGGGGTGGGCGGGACGTCAGTACGGCGAGGTCGAGCGAGCCCGCGCGCAACGCCCGGATCAGGGTGGGCGTGGTGCCCTCGCGGGTGGTGACCGTGATCTCCGGGTCGGTTGCCGCGAGGTGTGCGAGTGCGGCGGGCAGGATCGCGGAGCCCGCGCTCAGGACTACCCCGAGCCGCACCAGTTCGGTCCGCGCGACGGTGCCGGCGAGCTCACGCTCGGCCGCTGCGAGCGAGGCGAGGACCGTGTGGGCGTGCCGCAGCAAGGTCAAGCCGGACGGAGTGAGCCGTACCCCGTCCGGGCGGCGTTCGAACAAGGCGGTGCCCGCGCTGCGTTCGAGTGCGGCGGCCTGGCGTGAGACGGCCGACTGCGTGTAGCCGAGTCGGGCGGCTGCCGCGGTGAAGCTGCCGGATTCAGCGATCTGCCGCAGGACCCGGAGTCCCGCGCTGGAGACGTCCATGCGGTATACGCATACCACAGATGCCGGATCATCGCTTCCCGCATCCCCGCCCAGCTCCTAGTGTCGATCGCACGAGCACCGACGAACACGGAGGTCATCACGTGCGAGCAGCGGTTCTGACGCAGTTCGGCGCCCCGCTTACGGTGCGGGAGGTGCCCGACCCCGAGGCCGGGGGCGGTGAGGTGGTGGTCGAGGTACTCGCCGCCGGCGTGGCGCCCTACGCCGCCGAAGTCTTCAGCGGCAAACGGAACTACCCCCTCGTCCCTCCCGTCGTGCCCGGTGTCGGTGGAGTGGGGCGGATCATCCACGTCGGCCCGGACGCAACCCGGCTGCGCGTCGGCGACCTGGTGTGGTGCGACTCGACGGTGCGCTCGCGGGACGACGCCCTGACGCCCGACGTCACGCTCCAGGGCTGGAGCTCGCGCGGCGAGGGCGGCGCGCGGCTCGCCGAGTACCTGCACGACGGTTCGTTCGCCGAGCTCATGCGGGTCCCGACGGAGAACGTCTTCCCGCTGCCCACCGTGGCAGGGGACGATCCGGCCCGCTGGGCCGCACTCACGGTGCACGCCATCTCCTACGGCGGGCTGCTGGCGGGCGGGCTCGCAGCCGGAGAGACGCTGCTCGTCAGCGGAGCCACCGGCAACCTCGGCAGCAGCGCGGTCGCGGTAGCGCTCGCGATGGGCGCGGGCCGCGTGGTCGCCCCGGGCCGCAACCAGGCCGCGCTCGACCTCCTCGCCGACCGGTTCGGTCCACGGCTGCGCCCGATCCCGCTGACCGGAGACGAGGCCGCCGACCGGGCGGCGATGTCCACGGCGGCCGACGGCCCGATCGACATGGTGATCGACCTGCTCCCGCCGAGCGCACCCAGCTCGGCCTCGCGCGCGGCGGCCATGACCGTGCGCGAGTACGGCCGCGTCGTCCTCATGGGCGGCGTCGGCATGCTCGGCGGCGACGACCTCGCCCTCCCGTACCCATGGATCATGCGCAACTCGATCACCGTGCGCGGGCAGTGGATGTACCCGCGCACAGCCAATGTCGGCATCATCCGGCTCCTCGCCTCGGGCACTTTGGATCTCGCCCCCGAACGAGTCCGGTCGTTCGGCCTTGATGCCGTCAACGACGCCATCGCGTACGCCGCCGCGCACGGTGGCCCGTTCGACCGCACCAGCCTCACCCCATCAGCTGCCTGACACGGCCCACTGGTCCCCACCATCCGCAGGTGATCGCGAGGTGATCCAGGTGCGGCGCGGCCTCCCGCAGCCGGACCCGCAGTTCGCCGATCTGTGTGCGGAGGTCGTTGGCCCGGGCCCGGGCGGCGTCCTCCTGGAGGTCCAGTGCGTCGAGCAGGTGCCGAGGGTTCATGCGGCCACCGCCTGCGGTCCGCGTCAGGGGGGCGTTCGCGCCGGTGAGACGGCGGATCATGACGTGGGACATCGACCAGGAGCCGCGGGAGGCGTACGACGAGGGGCACTGCTCGGAGTCGCGGACCAGACGTCGGTGCAGTATCAAGATCCCGTAGGTCTGCTCGCCCCTTGGCCGGCGGCCTGCGGGCCGTCCTGGCCCACCGACACCCCTCACTGAGCCCCTTGCCCTCCGCGCCGGCCCGCCGCCCGCGGACAGCCTCCACGCGCGCGCCCTTGCAGACGTCGGCGCGGGCGGGACAGAGCAGCCGGCGGTGTGCGCTCTGGGCTGCCTGCTCGCATACGCCGCCAGCCAGGCCACCGAAGACGACGAGGCGATTCCCGCGACGTCGTCCGTCTCGTCGCCGACGTCCTGGCCGGCCGCACCGGCGACGAAGTAGTCGCCGTCGTGATCGGCGCGGAGCTGCCGATCCTTCACCGCCGAGCTACCGCGTTCACCGCCGCCCATCCCGAGCACTACGCCCTCGATCCCCAACGCCCCTCAGCGGCCGCCGCCTGGCTTGACCGCGGCACATCTGATCCGCTGTGGCTCGCCACCCTGGACCGCAGCTGGCTCCTTGCCGTGGTGCGCGAACGTGTACGGCGCGGCCACACGTGTTGCGTTCGCGCTCCGGCTGGATGCCCCCACGACCTGCGCGGCGACCCGTGCCGTGGGCCCATGGCGCGAGTTGATGGCCGGTCCGGACGTCGCCGCGGCAGTCTCCCCCTGCTCACGCCGCCGCCCTTCCCGTGCGGGGACGCCCGTGCTCTGGCGGCGCCGAGGGACAGCACTTCGGCACGCACGCGGCACGGCCACCCGCGAGAACCTGGTGACAACCGGGTGGCCCCGGCGTCAGCCCTTGATCGTCAAGAGGACGTCCAGGGCTTCGTCGCGGCTAGCGACACCTGCGCTGACCAGCAAAAAGCTCTCCCCGTGGGAGGGCTGAGGCTGTGCGCCCCCTGCAGGACTCGAACCTGCGGCCAAGCGCGGTGTCCGGTCTCTGTGCACAGGCCAGGGCTCTCACCGGACAGTCGGACGGGGGACACATGACGCCCCGACAGCCTTGGAACGAAGCTCGTCCATTGCGGTCGTTGGCCCGGCCCGTCCGGAGGATGCGATCGGCGTGGCGGACTACCGGACTGATGTTCCTATCTACGTTGCGCGGTAGGCGGCCCGAACAGGGTCCGACGAATGCACGAGGAGCATGATGTCTCTGCGTACAGTCCGAGTGGCGCGGAAGCGGCGGGTGCTGACCGCGGCCGCTCTGGCAGCGACGACGGCAGCTGCCGGCTTGGTCGGCGCTGCCCCCGCCCAGGCGGCCCCGCCGATCCGGGTGCAGTGCCCGACCGACAACCTGCAGACCGCGATCAACAATGCACCCCCTGGATCGACCCTGATGGTGAGCGGGACCTGCATGGGCAACTTCGGTATCGGCAAGACCTTGACCTTGAGGGGCCAGGGCCCCGGCGCGACGCTCGACGGCAACCACACCGGCACCACGCTGACCATCAACGGATCTGTCGGCGTACAACTGGCGAACCTGACCATCACCAACGGTTCGGGAAACAGCATCGGTGGCGGAATCCTGAACAACGGCGCCGCGCTGACGTTGAGCCGCGTCACCGTGACCGGCAACACCGCAAGCAACGACGGTGGTGGCATCTACAACCTCGCCGGGATGACGACGTTGAGCCAATCGACCGTGGAGAACAACAGCACCGGCGCAACCGGTGGCGGGCTCTTCAACGGCAACGGCAGCACGATGACGGTGGACCACTCCACAGTGCGGCACAACACGGCGTCGGCGCCGGGTGGCCAGGGTGGCGGCATCCTCAACGGCGTCGCCACGTTGCGGGTGTCCAACTCCACGATCGATGGCAACACCGGCACTGTCGGCGGTGGCATCTCCAACTCCGGCGTCCCCGCCACGGCATCACTGATCAACACCACCGTGATCAACAACACCGCCGTCACCGGCGGCGGCATCGCAAACCTCCCTGGCGGCACGGCAAGACTGACCAACTCCACCGTGACTGGCAACACCGCGACGGGCAACAACGGCGGAGGGATCGAGAACATCTCCGGCACGGTGACGCTGACCGGCTCCACCACGGTGACCGGCAACAACCCGGACAACTGCGATCCGCCCGGGTCCGTCCCGGGATGCACCGGCTGACCCCGTCAGCTGCCAGACGTCTGTCGGCGTCGTCACGCAGTCGGACGCTCGACCGCTCGATGCGGAACCGTGCATGCCGTGTGATGTCGTGCTGTGTCGTGGACATAGCCAAGCCGAGAACCGGCTCCTGTCTCCCCCCCCCCCCCGGGCGGGCTCTGCAGTGTTCGGAGCTGTCATGGGCTGCGTCGCCTGGTCACTGACGTGTGGGCGCGCGCGTCCTGCGGCGCCGACCGCCCCGTCGTGGCGAGGTCGCCCGACAGCGTCGTCCAGCCGGGCACGGAGGTCGAGCCGGGCGACCCGACGCACGTGGTCACCGTGGTCCAGCAGGACCGCTGGAACGACGACGGCGCCCGCGACCTGACGACCGGCTGGACGGGGGGGCGGCCGCACCTTACACCGGAGCATGTTGTCGTTCAGCCTGTGCGCCCCCGGCGACGCGGACTGCGAACGGGCCTCCGACCTCTGGGCGAGCACCGGACGGGACGGTACCGGCCACGCCGACGGAGAGGGCGTCGACCTCACGAGGAGCACGGTCAGCGCCCTCCTGGCCGCCACGTCCCGCGACGGCAGCCGCACCCGGAGCAAGGCCCGGTCGCTCGCCGACACCAGCGCGGTGCCCGACACCCAGACCATCGGCCATCCGATCGTCTCGACCGGCGCATCGGCACCCTGCACGACTTCTTCGACCGGATCACGGGAAGGAGCGAGACAGGGCGGACTCAATAGGCGACGCGGTCGGCGGAATGACATCGACGGAGCGGCTGATCGGGCGATTCTCCGGGCACGCACGCTACTCCGGCCGTCTGCCCTGGATACCCATCGCGATGAGTACGACTGGGAGGGGCAGGGCCGACGGCCGCGTCCCGCGCGAAACCGGAGACTTCACCATGTTCAGCAACACAGCTCCAAGGAGAGCGCGTCGGTGGCTGCCTGCGACGGTGGTGGCGTCGCTAGCCGTTGGCCTGCCCGGCGCCGCACCGGCGTCCGCGGCACCAGTCGCACTGGTCCGCTGCCCGGCCCAGAATCTGCAGACCGCGATCAACGCCGCTGCCCCGGGATCGACAGTACTGGTGACGGGGACCTGCACCGGCAACTTCAACGTCATCAAGCATTTGACCTTGATCGGACTCGGCGGCGCAGTCCTCGACGGCAATCACACCGGTACCACCGTCACCGTGGCCTCGGGCGTCCGGGCCCAGCTGACCAATCTGACCATCACCCATGGCAACGGCCCCGGCAACGGTGGTGGCGGCGTACTGAACAGCGGCACATTGACGCTGACCCGCTCCACAGTGAGCGACAACACCACAATGGGTAACGGCGGCGGCATCTACAACAACTTCGGATCCACCGTGACGTTGACCAGCTCTAGCGTGAGCGCCAACACCACGCCCAATGGCTTTGCGGCGGGCATCTACAGCAATGGCACGGCATCGCTGACCAACTCGACAGTGAGCGGTAACACCGCGTTCGAGGGTGCTGGTGGCATCGCGAACATTGGTGCCAACGCCGACGTGTTGGCCGTTCTCGTGCTGACCCGGTCGCAGGTACGCGACAACACCGCAGGTGGGCAAGGCGGCGGCATCCTCAACATCGAAGGCACGGCACGGCTGACCAGTTCCGCGGTGACCGGCAACCGTGCCGGTGCCGGCGGTGGCATCTTCAAGGTCGGGGATGGCTCAGTGGTACTGACCCGGTCGCGGGTCAGCGGCAACACTCCGGACAACTGCGAGCCGCCCGGCAGCGTCCCCGGCTGCACAGGCTGACGACCTCGATCCGCCGCCGCACGCCACCACACACCGCAGCCGGGACCCCCTCCATCCCGAGAGGGCCTCTCACCAGCAAGAATGAGGATTGTCGAGGTCCTTGTTCCTGCCACCGCCGGAGGCACTTCCCAGGTGAAGCACTCTATCGAGGTTAGCGCCGGCTACGTTCGCCCCTCCTGCTGCGGTTCGTGGCCGATATTGTCGTAAAGCATGGGGACTTGGGGAAGCGGCGGCACACGGTCAGAAGCACAGGGCGTACGGCGCCCGCAGCCTTCGCCGAAGCCGGATGTGACGCAGGGCGCGGTCGTCGTCGTGTTCGGCATCATGGGCAGTGAGCTGCGCGATGCTAAGACCGGTGACTTGTTGGAGGCATCGCCATGGAACCGGAAGAGATTGCCCAGCTGCGTACCATGTTCGTCTTCGCCCCCGGATTGTGGCAGCCCTCGTCCAGCACATCGAAGACACCGGCGGCCTCGGCCGAGAATGCCGATGACGCGGCGGTCGGCATGCACGTACCACATCAGAACCGCTCCCCTCGGCCCTGCAGCGCGACTTCCGGTCGTAGTCGCAGTAGCGGCCATTGCCGGCGCTGGGGTGCCCTCTCCGCGTGAGGAAACCGCCATTGATCATCTCTGAGAGCACCCTGACGCCGGAGACCGGCGAGTACGGCTACCTCCTCGCGCTCGGTGAGGACTACGAATGGCCGCCTCAGTGGCCATACGGCTGGCGGTGCGGACCCATCGGCACCGACACGGCTCATATCCTCACCGACACCGATACCGGCACCATCACCATCACCGTCCAGACCCGTGACGAGCCGCCCCCACCCGAGACCGACCCAGCGTGGGGGCCCGCAGAAGAGATGAGCCTGCACGCCACCCAGGACACCCCCGTCATCTACATCCTCGGCAGCGGTGACTTCGACGAAGCCGAGCCCGAAGACGGCCCGCTCCAACTGCCCACCTGCCAGGTGTCAGCATGGATCCGCATGCGCTTGTACTGCCACACCCCGGCCCCTGAGTTGTCCGGCACCGGCGGACGCGGCGAGCGCCACCTGATCCAGCTCTGGACCGCCCCGGAGCAACCGCCGGTGCACCCGGAGCTGACCGAATCCGATCTCACGCGCCGCCACGCCTACAAGGAGGACTTCGACCAGGGCGCCGCCGCCTGGCGCCAGTAGTGCATCGACCGGAACGTGAACGGATAGGGCCCGGGCCTTAACCGTGGGAGATGCTGCATCGGGCGTTGAGTTGCTTGATGCACGGGGCCTATTGTCCAAACGGTCCTCAGAAGCCATTTCAGCTGGTGTGGTCTTGCGGCGGTCTGGTGACCTGCGATCGCGGGCGTCCGGCGTTGCTGTCCGATACCTGCTGAGGCAGCAACGGCAGCCGGTGGAACGCGGAACGCAGGCGAGGCCGGACTGTGCTCCGTGTGGGAACCGCTCCTGCGCCAGTCACTCGACTTCTGACAGCGCGGCCTGCTGTCATCGCTGCGGGCACGGCAGCAGTGACAGCGGCATGCGCTGCGGCTGCTACTTCAGGCCGAGCTTGGCTTCCGCGGTGACGGAGACCAGGTGGCCGTACTCGGCGTCGTGCAGACTGTGCCTGTGGGCCCGCCGCAGCGACCACGCGCTGATACCTGGTAATGGTTCCCCGTTCTGCGAGCCGTGGCCACCGGATGAGACGGTCACTGTCACCTGAAGACTTGAGACAGCGTCAGGTCAAGGCACCAGTCCGACTGCCCCACCAGCAACTGCCCCTTCTGCCTCAACGGGCGGCTTCAAACACCAACTCCTCAGCCTGGTCGCAGACGTCATCGGCCTCACCGATGCCTACAACTGCATCTGTCGGCAACCAACTGCCCCCTTCCGCCCTCTTCCTGGTCGACAGACGGATGCGGTCGAAGCGGCCCAGCCATCTCCGACCAGGGGGGAATCGTTGTTCCGCAATGCAGTTCGGGCCGTGGGCGTCGCCGGTCTTGCCGTGGTGCCCGTACTGGGAGGGGCGGCGGGGGTGTCGGCCGCCGAGGGCGCGAGCCCGTCTCCGGCCGTCCGCTTGGAGTACCACGGTGCTCAGAACCTCGCCCTGGAGGCTGGTGACGACCTCTGGTTCAGCCTCGAGGGAATGTCACCGGGATGGGACAAGGTCAAGGTCACCTCCCCAGCACTGCAGGAGCCGATCACTCTGACTCCTCTGAAGAAGGGGTCGACGCAGTCGGTGCAGGTGGACGCGGAGGGCTCAGAGCACCGCATCCGTTCGGGTCTGCGCCCGGGCACCTATCCGGTCACCGCGACCAGCCATGGCCGTATCGTCGCGAAGGCCACGCTCAAGGTCGCGGCCGAGAACTCGGCGCAGATCGACCGGTTCGTCATCGGTCCCCGGGACGCGGTCCCCGGCAGCGGCACGCCGGCCTCCCTCCGACCAGGCGGTGACGTTCGGGTAGTCCTCACTGACCTGCGGGCCGCACCGGGGGAGAACTCCCTGACCGTCACGTCGCGCATCTTCCAGGGACCAGTGACCATCAAGACCAACAGCCCGGACGACCCCGGCTGCAAATGCGATGACTCCGGCACGGTCTACGCGGGGCACACACGACTACGAGGTGACGTACCCAACGGCCGCTACACCGTGACCGTGGTCAGCCACCATGGGCAGCAGACCACGACACAACATGTCACGATCGCGGGCCGGCCCGTCGATGACGGCAGCCCTTCCTGGGCGGTCACCGGTGGCATCGCGGCCGCGGTACTGGCCCTCGCCTTCGGCGGAGCGCTCACGGTGCGGCGCCGACGCTCACGCAGGGCCGAGCCCTCCGCGTAAAGGCAAACCGGCAGCCGCTGACCGTCCCTGCCCTACCTCTTTCTTCGCTCCCTCCGGCCGATGCCGGCCCGGAGGCAGTTGTCCCATGACTCAGAAGGCATTCCTTGCATACCTCACACAGACGAATATCGCGCCTTGCGGTCCTTGCGGCCGGAACTGCTCTCTTCCTGACGGGAGGGGGAAGCCTTGCCCAGGCACAGGCCAAGGTTCAGCAGGTCACACCAGCGCCCCATCTGTCTCCGACCGTGGTGCCGTCCGCTGGAACGTCAGCCGGACCGGCCGTCGAGCCCACGCCCCAGGCCTCTGCCAGCCCCTCGACCCCGAATGGAACGGGGGAGCCCTCGGCCTCGCCGTCGGCGAGCGCGGGCGGCTCCACGGCGACGGAGGGCGGCGACGGCGACTGGTCGGACGCGGACGCCATCCGCTTCTGGACGCCTGAACGCATGGCCTCGGCCACCGACCCGGCACTACCCGCGCAGCAGTCGGAGCCAAGCGCCAGGGGCCTGGTGCGGCGGGCGGCCCCGGCCGGTCCCTCGGTGGCGGCCGACATGCCGACGGCGGAGCACTTCCTCGGCCTGAAGTCCGTCGGGACGATCTTCACCTACGACACGGATCCGACCACCCAACGGATGCACGCGCACAAGTGCTCCGCCAGCGTGGTGGAGAGCCCCGGCCACAATCTGATCCTGACCGCCGGGCACTGCGACGGCGGCAAGGCCGTCTTCGTCCCCATGTACGCCGCCGAGTACACGCTGGACAAGCAGACGTTCGGATTCTACCGGGTCTCCACTTGGTTCACCGACAACCGGTACGTGCACGAAAGCAAGAAGCCCATTTCTGACCTGGACTTCTCCTTCGGCCGGCTCGAGCCCTCCAAGAGCGGCCAGCAGGCGCAGGACGTGGTGGGCGCGAACACGCTGGCGCGCACACCGGGTTACCTGAACAAGGTCACGATGGTGGGCTACCCCTCCAGTCACGACCCCGAGGACCATCCCGTGCGCTGCCCCACGCAGACGGAGGCGCTGCCCGGCTTCTACCAGATCCAGGCCAAGTGCCATGGCATGTGGGGCGGTACCTCCGGCGGACCCTGGTTCTCCCACGTGGACTGGACCAAGGGCACCGGTGAGATCATCGGCAACGTCGGCGGATACAACGGCGGCGGCAACGACGCGAACGTGGACTGGCTCACGTACAGTCCCATGCACGGCGACTGGTTCTTCCGCCTGTACGACGAGGCGAAGAAGAACCAGCACGTCTCGCACGGCAACTCCTACGACCAGCCGCCGCTGCCGTACTCCATGGGCGGTGGTGAGACCTGGTCCCACGCCAAGCTGTTGGCCTCGGGCGAGTACACCGGTGACGGCAAGGGCGACCTGATCGTGGTCTGGACCGACGGTGAGGTCACCCTGTACACCGGCGACGGCAACGGTGGCTTCACCGGCGAGCGCCGGCTGGCCGCGCGCCACAGCATCTTCGAGAACGTCAAGTCCCTCACCGGTGGGGACTTCGCCGGCGGCAACGGTTCGGACCTGCTGGTGGTGTTCGAGTCCGGCGAGGTCAGGCTCCTCTCCGACGTCGGCACCAAGGGCGTGGACGGCGGGACCAAATTGGCCGACGCCGGTTCGATCTGGAGCCACGCCGACCAGATCGTCGGGGGCAGCTTCGGAACCGCGAAGTACGTCAGCGACCTGCTGGTGCGCTGGAGTGACGGCGAGGTCACCGACTACACCGCCGTCGGCGACAAGGGCTTCGGCACCGAACACCAGCTGGAGAAGCCCAAGAGCGCCTGGAAGGACGCCACCCTGGTGACCGCGGGCGACTTCACCGGCGGCAGCAACTGGGACACCCTGGTGCGCTGGTCCGACGGACGCGTCTCCCAGTTCCAGGAGACCGGCCCCGGCGGCACCGGCAACGAGATCCACATGGCTTCGGCCGGCAGCATCTGGTCCCACGACTCGGTGATGACCGCGGGCAGTTACGACTCCAACGGCTGGCCGGACGACCTGGTCGTCCGCTGGTCCGACGGCGAGACCACCATGTACACCCACACCGGTGCCGCCTTCGGCACCGAGCACATGCTCGTCGCCCCGAAGTAGCCGACCCACAGCCGAGGCGGATCCGTGTGACCCGAGCCACCGGGCGCCGGATCCGCCCGCCGGACCCCCCACAGCGCTCTCCAGCCCACGGGAGACCCTGGTACTCCAGCTGTAGATCTTGATTGGCCTGTGAACGGAGGGCATCTCGATTCGGTAGGGCGGTCTCTGCTGTCAGGTGGACCCGGTCCGGTTGAACAGGCACTATGCCCCGTTGAGCATCGCCATCAAGTTCTTCGTGGCGCCGGACCACGAAGCCGCCGCTGCTGTAGCGGAGGGTGGTCCCGACGGGGTCTTCGAGTTACTGACGTCCGGCAGCTTCGATGTCGAGGAGGCCCTGATCGAGTGGGAGAGCACCTTCGCCGGTGGCGGCGCTTCGGCATCAGTCGAGGAGGGTTTCGCCGATACCGGAGCCGGAGGAGACGCCGTATTCCTTGGAGCCGAAGACAGTGACGCTGCCGGTGCTCACGCCGCTGCTGGCGCCCCGCAGTTGCCAGACGGCGCCGTTGCCGTGGTCTTCGTAGGGAGCGGAGACGGCAAGGTCCGCTTTGCCGTCGCGGTTGAAGTCGGCGAGGCGGACCTGGGAGCCGAAGACGTCGTTGTTCTCGGCGCTGCCGGGGACGCCGTGGGTGTTCTGTGAATAGCTTGCGGCGCCGGTGGTGGTGAGCCCGCTGGAGCTTCCGCGCAGCACGAGCACGTCGCCTCCCCTGAAGGCCCGGTCGAGGGTTTCGTAGGGGATGCCGATGGCGAGGTCGGCGCGGTGGTCGCCGTTGATGTCGGCGATGGACATCGCCGCGCCGAACTCGTCCTCCTTTTCGTTGGTGCCGGGGACGCCGGCGGTGTCCTGGTGGTAGACGTGGCCCGTGGGGGCGAGGCCGCCGTTGATGTCGGGATCGCCGTAGCGGACCGTGATGTAGCCGGCGCCGTGGCTGGGATCCGGCAGCCCATTGGGGTTGAGGCGGGGGTTGGACAGGGCTATGGCGAGATCGGCGCGGCCGTCGCCGTTGAGGTCTCCGGCCGCCACGCCGTCTCCGCCGGAGAGCCGGGCCTGGGCGGTGAAGGAGTCGGCGTCGGTCGTGCCGGGGTCCTGGCCGTAGACAATGGTGGTCTTCTGCTGGACGACCGCCAGTTCGTCTTTGCCGTCGCCGGTGAAGTCACCGGCTGCAAGGCGCCCGCTGCTGGTGGAATCGGGGCCGGTCACGTCATGGCCGGCTGGGGCTTTGGTGCGGGTGAACGAGCCGGAATACAGCCGCAGGGATGTCTGCTCGCTGACGGCTATGTCGAGGGCGGAGTCGCCGGTGAAGTCGCCTACGGCGATGTCGGCGCCGAACATGCGGGAGGGGTACGACGGTCCCGAGGGCAACGCGAGGGCACTGCGGAACGGTGAGGCGCCGCCCCACAGAACGGTCACCGATCCGTTCCCCGACGCATCTCCTTCGCTGCCGACCAGCAGGTCGGCGTACCCGTCGCGGTTGATGTCGCCGCTGGCGAGGCTGCTGCCGAAGAAGTCCTGGTACCCGGGCGTGCCGGGGACGTTGGTGGAGTTCTGTGTGATGTAGACGTGCTTGCCGGTCAGGCCGTGGGCGGAGCCGAACGTGAGGAGAACCGCCCCGGCGCCCACCTTCCCGCTGATCGTCTTTCCGGGCATGCCGATGGCCAGGTCGCGGTAACCGTCACCGTTGAAGTCGTCGGCCAACTTGGACCCGGCGGCGACGGCCTGGCCGGTGGAGACGGCCATCAGGCTGCCGGTCAGACAAGCCGCCAAGGCCGCTGCCACAGCAAGGCGAACGGAGTGACGCACGAAAACCCCCCTGCTTCATCGCAGATGCCGACGGCGTCCGCGAACCGAAATGACGTCCCGCAACCCTATGACCATCGGACTACCCGCTTGATCACGCGATGCGTAGCGAAGAACAGACTCCCCACCGGCACCGATGGTTGTGCCCACGGCCCGGTTTCGGCGTAGCGGTTCTGCAGCTTCGCCGCGCCGCGCCCGACCTGACGGATTCCACCGACATCACCCGTGCTCATGGCTCGCCGGGCTGTGAGGGCCGTATTCGACCACGCCTGGCCGGCGGCGCTCCCGACTTGCTGTAGGTGTGGGGTCGACGTTGCTGGTGGGGTCGGGGACGGCGACGGCTGATTCGGCGGAGAGGCAGGTGACGGTGGGTGTGCTGAAGTCGACCTGGTCGGTGATCCAGGTGTTAGGCCGTCTCGCCCAAAGCACCGCCGGATCTTTCCGTAGCCGTTCATCCAGGACTGGGTGCCTTCGACCACGCAGCGCTTGTCGACTTGGATCGGTGCGGGCACGCCTCTACGGGCGATCTCGCCGGTAAGGCCCTGCGCAGCCAACACCTGGCGACTGGGCTTGCCGTCGTAGGCATGGGCCTTCCAGCACGGGCACGATGGCAGGAACAGCGGCAGCCGGGGCTGTGCCTGCGCGGCACGGGGCATCAAGCGGCTCCTCGACCGGTCGGACACCGCTTACGGCATGCTGCAGCTCCCACGTGGACGGATCCGGTCAGTGCAGCAAGTGGGTGGCCATGTGTTCCCTTTGGTGGATGGGGGCGATGCCCGGTGTCGGAGTCAGGAGGTGGAGGCTGACGTGGTCGGCTCCGGCGTCAAAGTGCTCTTGGACGCGGTGGGCGATGTCGTCGGCACTGCCGTGGGCCACCAGTGCGTCGACCAGCCGGTCGTCGAGCGCATCCGGGGACTCGTATCCAAGTTCTCGTAGCAGTTCGCGACGGTTCGGCAGGGCGGCCGCGGCCTGATGCGGGCCAGGTCGGCGGTTTTCGCATAGTCGGGCCCGAGCAAGCACCTCTGGGTGACAGCCACCAGGGCATCGTTTCCCAGGACGGTCCTGGCGGTGCGGGTGTACTCGATGGGCATGCCCAGCACCGTTGCGCCCCGAACGCGTTCGGCGGCAAGGGTGAGCATGTCGGAACGCAGGGACGCGAGTACGCGATGCGGTGATGCGGCCGCCCCGGGTGGCCCGAACGCAGCGGTGTCCAGTGCGTCGAGGTAGGAGCGCATGGTGTCCAGGGGCGGACCGAAGCGGTGGCCGCGGATGTCCTCGGCGAGGCTGGGGTGGCTGTCCCACAGGCCGAGCACAGGTACATCCCGCCATGGAACACCGGTACGCACCCGGAACCGTCTGCCGTCGATCATCTGCCGCCGAGACCAGACGGGTGGCCGCCTCGCCCTGGCACCCTTCGGCAACAGCGGCTCCAGCGCCACCCACTGCTCGTCCGTGACATCTCCCCGCCCCATGAACCTTGATCATTCACAGTCCGAGATCCGCTTTCGATGTCGACGCGGCTGATGGGCGGGTGTCCGCCCAGTGCGGTGTGGCACCGGTGGCCCGATTGCACGGACCCGTCCGGACCGCGTGACCGGTTGCCCAGGGCGGGCCTAACGCTGGAGAAGCTCATGGGGGCGGATGGCGTGGGTTGCTGACTACGGCACCACCGTGCCTTGGGTGTACGCCTCGGCCGTGGAGACCGGGCGCGCGTCGCGCCCTCCCCAGTGCATTGCAGGAATCAGCGTTCCCCACTCCTGCTGCTAGTTTCATGTGGTGATCTCTCTGGGGGAGCCGGCGTTCTTCACCCGCTTGCGTGACGCGCGGCGGGTTCTCATAGCCGGTGCGGGCGGTGGCTTCGACGTGTACGCCGGACTGCCGCTCGCACTGGCGCTGCGGTCGGCGGGCAAGGAGGTGCACCTCGCCAACCTGTCCTTCGCCGACCTGTACGGCCTGAACCTCGATGTGTGGGTGGATCAGGATGTCGCGGCCGTCGGACCCGACACCCCCGTGCGCGGCGACTACTTCCCGGAACGGACGCTCGCTCAGTGGCTCGTGACGCAGGATCTGCCACCGACCGTTTACGCGTTCCCGAGCATCGGCGTAGGTCCGCTGCGGGCGGCATACCGGGCGCTGATCACGCATCTCGGCGGTGTCGACGCGGTCGTGCTGGTGGACGGCGGGACCGACATCCTGATGCGCGGTGACGAGCACGGTCTCGGCACCCCGGAGGAGGACATGGCGAGCCTGGCCGCCGTGAGCAGGCTCGACGAGGTCCCCCACCGCCTGGTTGCCTGCCTCGGCTTCGGGGTGGACGCCTATCACGGTGTGAGTCACTCGCTCGTGCTGGAAAACCTGGCCGCCCTGGACCGGGACGGCTCCTATCTCGGCGCGTTCTCGCTGCTCGGGTCAGGGCGGGAAGGCGCGCTGTATCTCGACGCGGTGGCGCATGCCCAGCGCCACACCGCGAGCCACCCCAGCATCGTGAACGGATCGGTCGCCGCCGCCGTGCGCGGTGACTTCGGCGACGTCCGGTTCACAGAAAGGACCAAGGGCACCGAGTTGTTCGTCAACCCGGTGATGGCGCTGTATTTCTGCGTGGACCTGCCCGGACTGGCCCGCCGCAACCTGTACCTCGACCTGCTGGAGGGGACATCGCTGATGCGGCAGGTGAGTTCCGTGATCGAGGAGTTCCGGACCACGCTGCCCCGTCAGCGTCCATCTCGGGCATTCCCGCACTGAGCCTTCCTCCGCTACGCGCGAGCGGGGTCCGCATCCGTGCTGACAGGTGTCCGCACGCGTGCCCGCTCCCACGTCCAGCGTGGTTACGGTCCTGGCGTCAACCACCACTGCCTGGCACCCCGGTCACCTGGCAGATCGAACTTCAGTGAGATCGGTCAAGGTTCTGTGGGACAGGACAACAGCCTGGTGCAGACGCAAGCCGACGCGCTTGCGGCAGCGACCATGAGCGTCATGTCTTTCTCATGGAGGCGATCAGATCATCGACTCGGCGATGAATGACAGGCTCTTACTGATCATTTCAGCGTGAGGTTCGGAGTCGTCTCAAGCCGAGCATGCTGCAAGCGAGTTGGAGCAGTCCGAGGTGGAGGTCGGCTCGTATCTCGTAGCGGATCCGCGAGCGCCTCGCGATCCTGACCGCCGTGGCGGTCGTGAGCTACCCCCGCGGGCGCGGGGACGACGCCAAGCCGGCCCCGTTTCGTGCTCCCGGCGGCAGCTCCACAGGGCTGGGCCCGGAGCAGGTCGGACCGGCTCCGGGCACGGACCGCTCACTCCAGGTGCATGCCCAGGATGTGGGCGAAGGACCGCCACTTCATGGTGGCGAACTCCTTGTTGATCCCGTCCGGGATGGTGGGGTGGGTGACGGTCGCGTACACCTTCAGGTGCAGGAATCCCTGCCTGTCGTCATAGAAGCGGAACCGGACCATGGAGTCCTTACCGTCGAAGTGCCCCTGCTGCGCGAGGAAGAACCAGGTGTAGGGATAGCTGTTGCTCTTGTGGTAGCGGACCGGGGCGTTCTTGCACCCGAGGTGGCCGATACCGCACGCCTTGAGCTTGATGTACTGGTTCACCGTAGGGAACTTCTTCGGTGCGCCGTCCACCGGGAAGCTACAGTTGAAGCAACGGTGCAGCTCGTCCCACGCCTTCTGGGGCTTGACCCTCAGCTTCCGCACGTCGGTCGCGCCCACCCGCTCGCCGACGAAGAAGTCGACGTCGTACAGGACACGGTCGGTGGACCGCGGCGAAGCCTGCGCCCGCGGGGCCACCTGCCGGGCGGCCACGGCGGGATGGCCGGCCGCGGGGGCCGCCAGCGCGGGTGTCGTCAGGAATGTGGTCGCCAACAGCGCGGCAGACCCTGCGGCTGCCAGAATCTTCTTCAAGTCTTTCTCCCCGTCTGGGTGCGGGCCGACGAAGTCCCGCACCTGATCATGAAGCTCAAGAAGTATCGCCGCAGACCCGACTGATCGTCAATTTTGCGAAAAGCAGGGGAAGATGGTGCTTTCGGTGCGCCGGACGGACGGTCACACGGCGATCGCGCCGGCCGACGCCCGCTGATGCGAACCCGGACTGCCCCGGCGCCGGGAAGGCACCGGGGCAGCTCTCCGTTCCCGCGCAGGTTGTTCTGATGCGCCGCCCTCGCCCGCCCGCGCGTCGCTGTGCATTGAGCTTCTTCAGCGTGGCCGCTCCAGGGCGAGGATCGCTTTGGCGCAGCTCGGCGAGCACGCGCCGCCCGGCTGCGTTGAGCACGATCTCCGCGTCGGCCCGTACGCCGCCGCCGTCCGGCCGGGCCGGGGAGTTGCGGCACGTCCACAGGCGCAACACCTGCCCGGCCCGCTCCGCGGGTTAGAGGTGGCTGGTCCCTTGAGTACTGGCCGTCGTGCGGCGTCTGGCCCGGTCCGCGACCGCGCCGCCGGCTTGCTCCTGCTGCTGTTCGCGCAGCCCCCGTCTCGGATCTGCGCGCTCAGCCGTGGCGACGTCCTCGACGACGGCACCACGATGCGACTTCGCCTGGGCACCCAC
Organism: Streptomyces sp. NPDC051133; assembly: GCF_040682635.1. Taxonomy (NCBI): domain Bacteria; kingdom Bacillati; phylum Actinomycetota; class Actinomycetes; order Kitasatosporales; family Streptomycetaceae; genus Streptomyces; species Streptomyces sp. NPDC051133. The sequence continues at coordinate 23,986 of NZ_JBFBBK010000043.1, read as the reverse complement.
CCGGTGGAGATCCCGCCACCGCTCGACGGGATGCTCCGTGAGCCGGTGCCCATCCGGTCGGCAAGGCTCATCGCCTCGAACCCGGCCCGAACCGCTGGCTGTTCCCCGGCGCCCGGGCGGCCTGCCCCATGGAGCCGGTCAGCCTCTCCCGCAGGCTCAAGGCGCTCGGCATCCGGCCACGCCCCATCAGGAACGCCTCCCTCATGCACGTCGCTGCAGAGCTGGCTGGATGGCTGTGCCGGCTGGGGTGGCTTCTGGGTGGCCGTGTGTCGAGTTGTTGTCTGTGGACGCGGTGCACGGATGTCGTCGGCGTCCGTTGCGGGATTGTGTGATGGGCCGGCTCGAGGATGTCGGTCCGGTACGCACGTTTTGCTGGTCGCGCGGTGAGTGTCACCTCCCAGGCTGGTACTGGGCGGCGTCGACCAGGCGGCACGGCGGCTTCGAGTCGTGGCTGGCCGATGGAGCGGGTGATTCCGCCTCACCTGGGATCGCGGGACTCCAGATGCTTCTCCAGGAAGGAGATCTGGGCCGCGACGGCCTGCTCGTGCGACTCGAGGAACGGGGCGTAATGACTGCCCGTCAGGTGAAGCACTTCGGACCGGGGCGCGTTCCGGGCGGCCCGGACGGCAGGGCCGGGAAGCAGGCTCTGGTCCTGGTCGCAGACGACGACCAGCAGCGGGCACCGGATACGGCAGGCATGGCGGCCGGGCCGGTACCCGCCGATCTGCAGGGCGATCCGTGCGGCGACCGTCTGCTCCCAGTTCGCATGGCGGCGGTCGGGATCGAGGGCCCGGTCGCCGTCCATGGCGTCGGGCGTGGTGAGCGAGGCGACCGCGCCGCGTGGTCCTGCGGTCGGGACCAGCAGCGGCAGCCGCCCGACGCGGCCCCCGAGCGCGTCCGCGACGCCCCGGCCGAACAGACGTAGGGCTGCAAGGGGCGTCATGGAGCGCAGCGCGTGGGGAGCGACTGCGGGGCCGTCGACCAGCGGGGTCTGCGCGATCGCGCAGGCCAGGCGCGGGTGGTCGGCCGCGACATGGAAGACGTGGCCGCCTGCGAGCGAAAAGCCCCAGACCGAGATCCTGTCCGGGTCGACGTCCGGCAGACCGGTCGCGTACTCGATCGCGGCGTGCCAGTCGGCGACCTGCTCGCCGAAGCGGACGATCTGACGCGGCGCGCCTCCGCTCTCCCCGAACCGTCGGTGGTCGAAGGCCAGGACCGCGAAACCGGCGTCGTTGAACCGCGCGGCGAACAGGTCCGAAGCCGGCTCCTTCGTCACCGAGGTTCCACCGGCCATGATCACGCAGCCGCCGTTCGACCCCGGATAGTGCCAGGCGGCACACGAGGTGTCACCGCTGGCGAAGCGTACTTTCTCCCGTTGCTTGAACGCGGGCACATGGACCTCCGTGGTGAATTGTCGTTCTCGGAGTGCTCTGAAAACCGCAGGTCTCTGGCGTCGCCGCACCGCAGGCCCCCTACGCGGGGCCGCCGGTGGCGGGCCTGGAGCCGACGGTCAGCCGATCAGGCCCGGCGGGGCGGAGCAGATGCCCTCCCTGCTCGGGACGCAGTACCCGAGACGGGCTCCGCTCAGCGCCGGAATGAGCGAAGCTTCCCTTCATGGCGCGCGCATCGGCGGATTCCGTACCGAAGCTCATGGATCAGCGGCTGGTGGCCGCGCTGCAGTGCGACGGCCGCCTCACCGCGGAGCACGCGGCCCAGGTGCTGGGGCTCAGCTCCGCCACCGTTCGCCGCCGGCTGCACGCGCTCGGCGCCGACGGCACCGTGCGCGTAGTGGTCTCACCGGTCGCGCGACCGCGAGCCGGCGGGTCGGCCGGGGCCCTGTTCCTGCGCATCCGGGTCCTGCGGGGAAAACTCGACACGATCGTGGCCGCGCTCGCGGCGCGCGAGGACATCCCGTTCATCGACGTCACCACCGCGGGTGACGAGATCTTCGCGGTCGCCCGCACCGAGCCGGGTTCACGCGACCCGTTGGTCTTCCGCCAACTGCCCTCCGCTTAGGCGGTGACGTCCCTGGAGAGCGCCACGATCCTGCACGTCTTCCGGCTCACCTCCGAGTGGCGGCACCAGGTGCTGACCGTGCCCGAACGCGCGGCCCTGAGCCCGGCCGAGCCGGTCCCCGGGACGACGGCTTCCGGTTCTCCGGGCCCGTACGGCGTCGACACCGATGCCCTGGAACAGTCCCTCATCGATGCCCTCACCCGCGACGCGCGTCTGAGTGCGGCCGCCCTGGCCGCCCGAACCGGCCACCCGGAGAGCACGGTGCGCCGCCGCCTCGCCCAACTGACTGCCCAGAGCCGCCTGATCACCCAGGTCCTGGTCGATCCCCGCCGCCTCGGGCTGCCCATCGAGGCCAAGCTGCTGCTGCATGTGGCCCCCGACCGTCTGGCCGCCGCCGGGCAGGCCCTGGCCGACCACCCCTCGGTGCACGGTGCGTTCGCGACGTCGGGACCCTCGAACCTGCACGCGGCCGCATACTTCCCGGACCTGACAGCCCTCTACGGCTTCCTCTCCCGCGACCTGGTCGGCCTGGGCATCACCCATGTCGAGACGGCCATCGTCAGCCGCGCCGCCAAACGCACTCCCGCGTCGGTCCGGCCGGTACCAGGTGGCCAGGGCCGGGTGAACGCCACATCGAAGAGCCGCAACTGACACCTGTCTCGACGAACCGAGTCCACGCGTCTCACCCAATCCAGTCCAGGCAGGTCAGCACCGCCCGAACGACTGGCTGCGTTGAGTCAGGATCAACTGCTGAACAACTGCTGTCGGAATCTGGTGAGCAGTGTCACCGGGGAATTCCTCACGTTGGAACATCCCGCTGTACCAGCAGGCAGGGTGAATGGGAGCCATTCGCGCGATTGTGAACTACTGCCAGGGGTGGGCGGATCGGGCGGTCGGTAGTGAGGGTGGGCTGTCGCTCGGTCGAGTGGCGTAGGCGGAGCGACGCCGAGACGGGGACCCTACCGGGATACTTGAAGCGATGACCACGGCAGCAGAGTGATGAGCGCATGTGGGTCTCGGCGTGGGCTTGACCGGCGCGGCTGTCGCCATCGCGGCGCTGTACTGGCTGTGGGTTCGCATCGGCTGCCGCTGCCGCTGCCGCTGCCGGGCACGGGATGATTCCGCCGAGGCGGAACACCTGGGCTCGGCTACCGATCAGCTCTCAGGTCCTCGAAGTGAGCGCTGCGGTCGGGCGCAGGGTTGAAACCGTGCCAGATAGGCGAGGGTCGAGCCGCTCCTGGTGCTCAGATGCAGGCCGGACGCGTCGGCGAGACGGTGCAGAGGGCCGAAGGGGATCCAGTGCCGGTCGAAGAACTCGCCCACGACCAGCCGTCCTGCGGGCGTGAGCACCCGTACTGCCTCATCGAGCACCCGTTGTGGTTCCGGGATCTCGCCCAGTGCGGTCACCAGATACATGGCGTCGAAGGTGTCGTCATCGAAGGGCAACTCGCGGGCATCCGCATGGGTGGGCACGATGTTGGGTACTGCGCGCTGCCCCGCGCGGTGCATCACGTGACGGAGCATCTCGGGTTGGATGTCGAGGATGTCGAGCTGCCCGTGGGGCCCGAGTTGCGGTGCGATGTGCAGCGACTGCAGTCCGGTGCCGGGCCCCACTTCGAGCATCCGCTCGCCCGGGCTCGGGGTGAGCACCGCGTCGAGCCGGGCGCAGGTGAGGAACGGCAACGGCAGGTCCAGCAGGCTGCGTTGGGCATAGGGGTACGGCGCCTTGTCGCCGAACCACCAGGCGCCTGCAACGGCAGCGGCACTGAGGGCGCAGGCCCAGCGCAGGCGCAGTGCGGTCAGGACAGCAGAGCCCATGGTGTTCTCCAGTTCTGTGGTATTCGTGGCTGCGGCCGGGTCGGTGTGGCGGGTTTCATGGGGTGCGGGGCAGCGCTCGAACCGCCAGGCGGACGCATACCGCTGCGAGCGGAAGTTCTGCGAACAACGCCATGACCAGCGCCGCGCGCAGTTCACTCCCGCTGGCCGCGGTCATCGTGTCGAACCAGGCGTCGACGGTGAGCAGGGCGGCCGTAGCGGCGGCGGCCGAAGCGAGTCGCCGATCCCCGCGGGTGGCCAGCAGACCTGTGGTGATCAGGCCGACCGCCTCCAGCGCGTCCAGACCCACCCAGGCGGCGGACCAGTGCGAGGCCCGGAAGGTGGTCGGCAGGCCGGTGGCCAACACGACGAGCCACGGCAGCAGCGCCACCCCGCAGCCGGCCAGGACAAGACCCCGCCGTCGGCCTGGAAGGCGGTCCGGACGACGGCGCTGCGGGCTGGGGAGCGATCCCGTGCGCGGGCCGTGCGGCCTGCGTATACCGCGCTCGGCGTCCGGCTCCGGGAACAGTTCGATGATTTCCTGCATGCCCTTCAGCCTGAGCCGCACAGCGATCACAGTCAGTAATGCCGGGTGCCGTTCCCAGGGTGGTGCCAGCTTCACCATCGATCCGGATGCACGGTGCATGGCACAGCCCTCACCTGCCGCTTTACCGTCGAGCCATGACGATTCCCCGGGCGCTGCGGCGCAGAGTTGTTCGGGTCCGCCGGGACACCGGTTTCTTGGCGGCCGGGATTCCGCTGCACCTCGCGCTGGTGCCGTTGTGGAGCTGGATGGCGAGTGTCGCGAAGTACAGGGCGTGGCCGTGGCTTCCGCTCCCGTTTGTGCTGATCTTGCTCGGTGTGCTTGTGCTCATCGCTGTGCAGCGACGCCGTTACCGGATGCTGCTGGGAGTGGAGATCCTCCGGCTGCCGGCCGCGCGCGAGCAAGGGTGGCTGAGGCGCGCGCTGCGGTGGCTGTCCGTGGCCCAGACCTGGCGGCAGGCCGGATACCACCTGCTTGTCGGCCCGCTGCTGGCTGTGGTGGAGCTGGGGGTGCTCGCTGCGTGGGTCGCGGGCCTTGCTGGCGTCACCGTCATCGGGTGGGCCTGGATGTTGCCGGTCCAGGTTCGCCTGGACTATGTCGACTACGCGACCCAAGCGGTGTACTACACCGCGGCCGGCGTGCTGCTGCTGTGCGCCGCACTCTGGCTGACCGGGCCGGTGACCCGCGCCGAGACCCGGATCGCGCTCGCGTTGCTCGGGACCAGCCGCTCCCAGCGGCTTCAGCAGCGTGTCGAGCACCTGTCCGAGAGCCGAACCGACCTGATCGACGCCGTCGATACCGAACGCCGCCGCATCGAACGCGACCTGCACGACGGCACCCAGCAGCGCCTGGTCTCCCTCGCGGTCAACCTGGGCCTGGCCAAGGCCACCCTCACCAACCTGCCGGACGAGGCCCGCACCGTGATCGACGAGGCGCACCGCGAGGCGAAGGAGGCCATCGCCGAACTCAACCACTTGGTGCGCGGCCTGCACCCGGCCGTCCTCGAAGACCGCGGGCTGGACGCGGCGCTGTCCGGGCTGGCCGCCCGGGTACCGATCCCGGTACGGCTGCGAGCCGACCTCGAGGAGCGAGCGGCGCCCACCGTGGAGTCGGTCGCCTACTTCGTGGTCTCCGAGGCGCTCACCAACGTCACCAAGCACGCCCGTGCCACCCGCGTGGACGTCACTGTCAAACAGATCGGGAGAATGCTGCGCGTGAACATCACCGACGACGGGATCGGCGGCGCCGACACCTCCACCGGCAGCGGACTGAGCGGGCTGGCCAAACGGGTCGGTTCGGTCGACGGCACCTTCCACATCAGCAGCCCGGTCGGGGGCCCGACCACCATCGCCGTGGAGCTGCCATGCGAGCCGTGATCGCCGAGGACTCACTGCTGCTGCGCGTCGGGCTCGTCAAGGTCCTGGAAATGGCCGGCTTCGAGATCGCCGCCGAAGTCGGCGACGCCGAAGCCCTGCTTGCGGCCGTCGAGGAACACCGGCCCGGGCTGGCCCTGGTCGATGTCCGCATGCCACCCGGCTTCACCGACGAAGGCGTGCGCGCCGCGCTGGTGATCCGTAAGCAATGGCCGCAGACCGCGGTGGTACTGCTCTCGCAGTACGTCGAGGAGCGGTATGCGGCCGACCTGCTGACGGCCAACACCAGCGGCGTCGGCTACCTGCTCAAGCAACGCGTCGCCGACGTGGAGGAGTTCGTGGCTTCCGTTCGGCGGGTTGCAGCCGGGGGCACGGCACTGGATCCACAGGTGGTCGCCCAGCTGCTCGTGCGCCGCCGCAGTGACCCGCTCGATCGGCTGACGCCCCGCGAACGGGAGGTACTCGCCCTGATGGCCGAGGGGCGCTCCAACACCGGGATCGCCGAGGCCCTGGTCGTCAGCGACAGCGCAGTGGCCAAGCACATCAACAACATCCTCGCCAAACTCGACCTGCCCGCAGCCGACGCCGACCACCGGCGCGTTCTCGCCGTCCTGAGATTCCTCGGCGCTTCCCCGACCTGACCGACCCGCCGCCCGCACCCCTACCGCCGTTCGGCCCGACAGACCGGCAAGCCAACAAACGACGTCTCGCGGACACCGAGCCACGTGGACAGCGGTCCCGCGGGTGGCTCTCATTCTCATTGCCCCGGTGACTCCGAAACACCCTGTCGAAAACATCCGGCCCCTGGTGCGCCGTAGGAGAACCTGTATCCGGCGAAGTCGGCGAGATGGACGTAGCCGATGCGCTGGTAGAGGGCGTTGCTCGTGGGGTTGTCCGGGTCTGTGAACAGGACGACCTCCGTCGCCCCTGCGGCCTGTGCGGCCCTGCTCGCCTCGACCGTCACAGCTCCGGCATAGCCGCGGCCGCGGAGGTGGGCCGGGGTATAGACGGGATCCACCCGGACCATGCCGCCGACGACCGAGGTCGAGGCCGCCATTGAGACGGGGATGCCCTTCGGGGTCTCCCAGAAGGTGAAGTGCCTGTCGCCGAAACGCGAGTCTTCCCAGGAGCCAGCGTCGATCAAGTCGATGGAGCGCTGCTCCCCGACGTCGACGCAGAACTCACGGCACCGGCGCACGGTTTGGGCACGGTCCTTACGGCCCGTGAGGCGGCCCTGGCCCTCCGGGCGCGGCTGCGGCGGGGTGAGCGTGCCGAGACGGTAGAGATGCGTCTTCCAGAAAGGTGCCGACGCCGCGCCCGTGTGCTTCTGCCATGACTCGGAGAAGGCGCCAGCGGTGTCGTGCTCCGCGATGACATGGGCGGGTGAGTGACCCAGGCCGGCCAGGTGTGCAGCGAGGGTGTCGGTCTGCTCGGCAGAGAGCGGAGTGAGGCCCAGGCGTCCGAGGGGGGTGAGATAGAAGATCGCGCGAACCTCACCCTGTGACTCTAGTCGGCCGAAAATGGCGGCTTCGTCGTCGGACTCGGCCGCCCTGTGTGTCCGCAGCTTCTCGATGTCCGTCAGCGGCGTGTTATGCAGGGCAGCGCGCGAACGCAGGAAGTGCCCAGCTCGGGCAAGGAAGGCGTCGACGTCCTGGGTGAGGTGCCAGTCATCCGGATGCATGCTTCATGTTCCCGGACCACCTCGACTCGGGGCCGCTCCTTCAACTCCTTTCAGCCAGGTCCCGTCCTATCGTTTGGTGCGGGCGAGTCGGCCCCAGATAGTCGGAGTATGTCGGACAGTCCCGCAGGGTTGCGGGGGCGCCCGTGGGCTCTGCCCAGCAGCAGGTACCTGGTGGCTTCGTTGCCGTGCCGGGATCCGTCTTCGAGGTGGTCGTCGCTGAGGCGGGCGAGCTTCGGTGGCAGGACGACGGGGTGGCGGATGATCGTCAGGTAGGTGTGATCCGCGTCGTGGTGGAGGTGGTCGGTGGTGAGTTCGACGATGCGGGTCAGAGGGAGGGCGTAGAGGCGGATGAGGGCTGCGGCGATGTGAACGTCCGACGGAAGCGTGGGGTCGTTCAGGCACCGGCGTAGTTCCTCGCAGTGGTCTTCTTCGATCTGGAACTGGCCGCGGAGTTGGGAGGGCGGGTGTTGGATGGTCAGGTCGGCCCGGGTGAGGTGGCGGGCGCCGGCCCAGCGGATGAAAGGGATGAAGCGGGCTCGCAGGGGGGGCCTGGAGATTGCCCAGATGTCCAGGTCTTCCTGTGTGAGGCTCCGGAGGGTGTGTTGCTGGATGTCCAGCCAGGTGAGGAAGTCGATGGCAGCGCGGATGTTGGCGCAGTCGCCCTCGTGGGCGGTGCAGGTGGAGCGGCCGCGCGCCGAGCGCCGACGGGCGTCGCGGATGATGTGCCACTCGGCGAACGGGCGGATCAGGGTCGCCTGATGTCCTGGCAGCTTGGATTGGCGCCGCTACGCAGGTGCGCGATGAACGCTTCGCCGTCGGCTGGAGTCCATTGCGACGGGTACAGCCCCCGTGAACACTTCGAACCGGTTGACCAGACGCAGCCGCGGTTCGATCGTCGAAGCCTTCAGGAACCGGGCGTGTTGCTGCCGGGCCCAGCCCTCCTGCATCGCCGTGAACACCGCTGATTCCGGCGCCAGGTGTACGACGTTCGCAGCGAGGAGGAGACGCGCCGAACCGGGACCGTCCTGGTCGCGGCTCCGCTGTGACGCCGACATGGCAAGGAAGTTGGGGGAGTGATCAGCGGAAACGGCGATTCTGGCGAGCCGCAGGATGTTGCATCAACTGCAATTCATCGCGTTTCGCACCTTCATCCAGCTGCGGCGGCCGGGCCAGTACGGCTGGGCCAGCCCTTTCATGACGATGCCCTCGATGCCTGCCACGCCCCAGGCTGGGTCGAGCCAGTCCTCAGCGACAGCCCCGTCAGTGGCGGCCGGGCAGAGGGTGAACCGGTGCGACAAGGCCGCCGCCCGAGAAGAGGCCCTTGAGGATGTCGCGGCGTTCCCGGTACGGCCGGACCATCAGCACGGTGCCGGCGGCCTCCAGGGCGTCGAAGACGATCAGGTGTGCCGGGTACTTGACGGCCGCGAGTCCGGCGCCCCGGCCGCGGCGCCGCGGGCACACTTTGAGCCTAGGCGATATAGCTGCGCTGTTGTTGTTCCCGTCGCCGCTGTTGTTATTGTTGTTGGTTGCGGCTGCGGCTCCGTTGCCCTGCCCGTCCTGTCCGGTTGTGGCGTGGGCGCCGCCGGCGGCGAAGAGGATCGCTGCCGCCGCAGCGACACTGATCGTGGCAAATCGCTTGGTAGGCTTCACTCGACCACCCTTTCGTCATCTCATCGGATATGAGCTTTAGTGGACAGGGTGGCGAAGATTTCCAGGATCCCCCCGGCGCGCCGGAGGCCACAACCCGTGCCCGCCGGGCCGCCATTGAAGGGGCCGGAATCCGCGAACCCGCGCCCTCCCCACGGGACGGTAAGAGGGGCGGATCAGCGTCGTGACGTTCGGAAACGGGGGAGAGGGCCCGAAGCCGGAAATTCCGAGCGGGTCCGGGCCCTCGTGCATCCCGGGGGGAGTGGGATGTCCATCGCGCGATGCAAATCTTCAACGATTGCCGGCGGGCAGGTCACGAGCCCTTCGAAGATCCGGTGCTCGGCTGCTCCCCTGGCGTCGCAACCTCGAATGAAGCGGCCTTCCAGATGACGCCGGCGGTCCCTCACCACCACCGGTCGTGACCGCAGGTCTGCTCAATACCCGCGGGCTGTATCCCGGACTGCCAGGGGTGACGCCGGCCTGTGACAGCGCCACTGGAAGTGCTCGCATGGGTGATGTGCCCGGTGACAGGCGCGGTCTCCGAGCGTATGCCCTTCTCACGGGCCTCTGCCCGCCACGAGGCCAACCTCCTCCCCGATGATGGGCAGGGGCCCAGGCGGCCTGACACGCACTGGCCGGTACCGACCATCGGGGCGGCCCTCACGCGTCTGTGCGCGCCGCGCACGAGCTGCTCGTGGACCGCGGCGCCGATGGTCCCGTCCCGCCGCCTGCCGGCGACCGCAGCGCCAGCCGCTGCCCGGGGCCCGGGGCGGGGTGTTCGTCTACTGGTCCAGCTTCGTTTCGGGCCGGCAGTGCACGTAGTGCGCCACCTGGCGGCGCAGCGCGTCGAGGGCCTGTCGGCGGGTAGCGGGCTTGCACCGGCCGCTCTTCCTGGCGGCCCAGCAGTCGCCTGCGTGGACGGCATCCATGTTCGTCTTGTTCAGGCCGTGCTGGACCAGCCACTCGGGATCCGCGGGGCGCTGCTCCTCACTCATGCGGCGCTCCGCCTGGCGGCGTTCCCGTCTGTATGCGGCCGGCCGCGCCATCCCGGTCGCCGAACCGGTCCGCACCCGACTGACCGACTACCTCACCCCTCGGCATCAGCGCTGGCCGAACACCACCCACACCTACTGCTTCGTCACGAGCCGCACGGCCCTGTCGACCACACCCGTCAGCCGGCCGTGGCTGTACCGGCATCATCCCGCCTCCACCCACCTGCTGCGCGGCGACCGCATCCTCGACGAGGCCCAGGCCGACGGCAACACCCGGATGACCTGTGAGATGTTCGGACTCAGCTTCAAGGCAGCCACCCGGTACAACACCCCACCGCCCAGCGCCTCACTGATGCACCCGACCACCGGATCCTGACCGCACACATCGCGGCGACGCGTGCGGCGACCTGTTCAGCATCAGCATCCGCACAGCCCAGCGCTTCACGGCCTAGAGCATCACGTCTTCGTGCGGCACTGACCCTGGGCGCGCCGGGCATGCCGGGTCCGCGCGCTGGGTCACGGCGGTGTGCGGGGTAGTGGCCTGGGGTGGTTCGGGCGCGGTCTTCCTGCAGGGAGGAGACTCCCGCTCTTGCAGCGCGGCCAGTGCCGGCGTATCCGGCAGGAGCAGCCAGTGCAGCACAGGCGCCCCTGAATGCGCCTCTGCCCCCGGCAGCCGACAGGTGCGGTGGGCGGGTCTTCAGGGGATATCGGCGAAATCGCAGGTGGGTGAGCCCGTGCAACGCAGAGCTCGCTCTGCTGAGGGGCCCGCACCGGGCTAATAGCTGTCGTAGCTGGGGGTGCCGTTCGGCCGATAGGCGCCGACGATGGTGCCGCTCTTCGTCGTCGAGACGCTGACGGGCTCCAGCGCAGTGGGGATTGCTCCGTCGGTGAACAGCCGCTTGCCGGTGCCGATGATCACCGGATGGATGGTCAGCCGATACTCGTCGACGAGGCCGTGGTGCATGAGGGTCTGGGCGAGGTCGCCGCTGCCGACGACGTTGATGTCGCCGCCGTCGGACGCTTTCAGCTTGTGCACGCCATCGACGATGTCGTCCTCCAGCAGCGTGGAGTTCTGCCACTCGACGGATGTCAGGGTCCGAGACGCGACGTACTTGCGCATGCTGTTCATCCGATGGGTGAACGGGTTGCCGGGATCGGCGGTCGGCCAGTACGACACGAAGATCTCGTACGTCTTGCGGCCGAGCAGCATCGCGTGGGAGGCCTCGTACCAACCGGCGATCGCCGTGCCGGCCTCTTCGTCGTACACCGGTTTCTGCCAGCCGCCGTGCTCGAAGCCGCTCTGAGCGTCCTCGTCCGGACCGCACGGCGCCTACACGATGTAACCGGGAGGCACCGCAAGGACGATATCGGCCCCACCATCTGGTGGAACGGCCACATCATCGGGGCTTGGACCCAGCACCGGGACGGACACATCTACCACCAGGCGGCGCGCACCTGGCTGCGGCAACGCGGCCCACTTCGGACCGCAAAGCCGCAGGCACCGGCAACGAGCATCGGGGTACATGCTGAGGGTGTGCGGCGGGGGGGCACCGCAGAGGATGGCAGGTGCCGTGCACTGTTCGTGGCAACGAGCGGAAGGCCAGGCGGATATGGCGCGTACGCGTGTTGATGCGAGTACCAGGCATCCTCGTCATGAGCGCAGGGGAGAGGCGCGGCTGCCGGCGGTGGTCGCGACCCTTGCTGCGATCGCCCTGTACCTGCTGCTGCCGCAGCGCCTGCTGATCGCTCCCCGCTACGTGCTGCCCGCCCTGGAATGCCTGCTGCTCATTCCGCTCATCGCGATCAACCCGAAACGGCTGACCCGGCAGACCAGGGCTTTCCGCGTGCTCTCGCTGACCCTCGTGGGGGTCATCGCGGTCAGCAACCTCGTGGCGCTGGCCATCCTCATCCATGAACTGGTCTACGCGGGGGTGAAGGACGGCCGGTCCCTGCTGGTGGCCGCACTGCAGGTGTGGCTCACCAACATCATCGTCTTCGGTCTGGCCTACTGGGAGCTGGACCGGGGCGGGCCGGTCAGCCGTGCTCAGGTACCCCGCTCCGCCCTGCCTCTGGCGGACTTCCGTTTCTCCCAGGACGAGAACGACGACGCCGTCCAGGAAGTCGCCGACGGTGCCAGTGCCACCTCGGACTGGGTCCCCACACTGGCGGACTACCTGTACGTGTCCACCACCAATTCCACCGCCTTCAGCCCGACCGACACCATGCCGCTGTCGACCCGGGCCAAGGTCATGATGGGCATCCAGAGCATCTCCGCCCTGTTGACCTCGCTCCTGGTGATCGCGCGGGCCGTCAGCATCCTGCATTGACCGCCGCCCACCGGCGCGCATCCCTCGGCCCCCACAACGTGCGGACACCGCACATCCGGCGTACCCCGCCCGGCCTCAGGGCGTCGCGTCCGTGTTGTCGGCGGGTGTTCCTGGCGGCGTTCGCCCGAGTCCGTCCCATCCCCACCCATGGTTGCCCCACTGAGAGGCGGCCGCTACAGGCTGACCGTGTCGAGGAGGTGGGGTCCGTTGTTGCGGACGTTGTTGACGACTGTGGAGACCGGGCGTGCGTCGAGGTGCCCGTTGGCGGGCTGGCCGAGGGGTGCGCGCAGGTGGTCGGGGTCGTGGTGGGTGGGGTCGAGCCAGGCTTCGTAGTGGTCCTCGGTGAGCGTCAGGGGCATGCGCGGATGCCTGTGGCCGGCTGCGCCGGTGGCCTCGGTGGTGATGATGGTGCAGGTCATCAGCCAGGCGGACGGGGCGTCGTCCTGGGTGACGGTCGGGTCGCGCCAGTACTTGTACAGGCCGGCGGGCGCCGTCACCTTGTCGTCCTGGGGGTGGATGAAGTACGGCTGTTTGCGCGTCTTGCCAGTGGCCGGGTCTTTGCCGGGCTGCCACTCGTAGAAGCCGTCCGCCGGGAGCAGGCAGCGGCGATTGACGAACGCGCGGCGGAGGGCCGGCTTTTCCTGCACGGTCTCCGCCCGGGTGTTGATCATCCGCGCGCCGATCTTCGGCTCCGTCGCCCAGGACGGCACCAGGCCCCAGCGCAGCGGCCGTGGCTCCCTCGGGGATGACGCCGCAGCGTCCTCGCCGCGCGGGGTGCGCTCCAGGGTCGCCCAGACGCCGTTGGCCGGGTCGAGGTTCCAGTTCGGCGCGAGCGTCTCGCTGGCGTCGGTCGGCTACCGGTGCTGCACCCACCACACGATGCCTGCTACGCACGCTGATCCTGCTGCACAGCCCGCCCCGCGGAACCAGGCTGGCGAGCGAGGCACTCTCGTTGTTCCGCTGGGCTGTAGAAGCGGTGCGGGGTGCCGAGGCTCGCGCTCAAGCAGATTGCGGTCGAGGTGGTCCATCTTGTACGCCGACCGCGCCCCTGCCGTGGACGACGTCGGTGAGGCGGGCAGCAGCAGGGTGCCGAACGGCGCGCCTCACTCCGCGACGTTGTCCACCAACGCCGGGTCGCCGCCTGCCGCGTACCAGCGGCGCCAGGCCTATGCACATGACGCGACTCGTCCGCCGGACCCGGCATCTGCGCCTCTCTCCATGGCCGATTCACCGCTCCAGGTCCCGGCACACCGGGGCGGAGTTCTGGCCGCGGAGGTATTGCGTCTTTTCGGCCTCGGTGAAGTCGCGTCCCAGCCCGCGGCAGATGGAGTCGGCGATGGCCCCCGCACCAGGGACACTCGCTTCAGGCAACCGGCAGTCCGATCGCCGTACAGGGGGATCGAACCAATGAGAAGACACGGGTCACCCGCAGTGGGCGCTCCCACGGTCTGTGCGATGAGACGGAAGGCGCCGAAGAAGCGTCGGACGGCAGACGCTCAGGGCCTGTGGCAGAAGAGGCCGGCGCTTCGCCCCGAATGAAACGCCCAGCATCGCCCTCCGTCAAGCCTGCCTCGCCGCAGCGTAGTTGACGCACGCCCGTGTACATCGTTATCACCGCAGCTCAAACCCAAGCGGATCGGCCGAACGGGGGAAATCCGCTTTCTCTCCTCAGTCGACCAAGCCGGCACCGGACCTGCATCGGATTACTACCGGCAGAAGAACGGCAGAAGAAGGTGATCACTGGGCAACCGTCAGGTCTGGGCAGCGTGCAGCAGCACCTCTCACCAGCTGGTTCACCAGCCGTGCGCCCCAAAACGGGGGTACAACAGGCAGGTTCTGCCACTGGATCAACCTGTCCTACCCATTTACGGAACGCTACGCACTGATCGAGCAGTCTGCGGTCGCGAAGGGACGGTCGCGTCTGCCCGAATTCGCCATCGCGCTGATCACCGCGAACTCGGCGGCAGACATCGTGCTAGCTGAAAATGGGCAGGCAGTCCAGTGATACTCCTGTTGGTTATCCACAGCGTATGCATGGCGCCCGCGGCGGCGGGGGGCATCCCCCGGTCAGGGCCTGACCGGCACGGGCATATCCGCCTGGACCGTAGGCCGGCACTGGCCACAACGGATCAGCCGTCGGCCACGGCAGAGCAGTAAGTCGTGCTGATTTTCTACTGCCACAATTCGTATAACCAATCCGCAGTTCGCGTGGCACCGGATTACACAGGGATGTTCCGGCCGGCCACGCCCACGGGAGAGCCATTGTGAAGGAACCAGTACATATCGGCACGAGGCCATCTGCGAAACCTGATCTGCAGCAGCTGCTGCACGAGGTGGCGCTGGGTGATCAGGAGGCGTTCGCCGCTCTCTACGACGCGGTGGCCGGCTCCGTCCTCGGGGTCGCCCGGGCCGTCCTGCGCGATCAGGCGCAGTCGGAGGAGGTGGCCCAGGACGTGCTGGTGGAGGTGTGGCGGACCGCCCCCCGCTACCGGCCGGATCGCGGTACGGCGATCAACTGGATCCTCACCCTCGCTCACCGAAGGGCGGTGGACCGGGTCCGGTCGGTGGAGGCCGCGGCGGCCCGAGACACCAAGGCCGCTCTGCTCGAGCATCAGCCTGCATACGACGAGGTGACCGAGCAGGTCGAGACACGCTTGGAGCAGGAGCAGGTACGGCGCTGCCTGCGCACCCTGACCGAGCTGCAGCGGCAGTCAGTCACCCTGGCTTACTACCGGGGCCTGACCTATCGGGAGGTCGCCGACGCGCTCGCGCTGCCGCTCGGCACGGTCAAGACCCGGCTGCGCGATGGACTGATCCGACTGCGAGACTGCCTGGGGGTGACCGCATGACCACGACCGATCTGCACGGTCTGACAGGCGCCTATGCGCTGCACGCTCTGCACGATGAAGAGCGTGCCGCCTTCGAGCGTCACCTGGCCGCATGCGACACCTGCGAACAGGAGGTCGCGGAGTTCACAGCGACCACCGGACGCCTGGCTCTGGCCTCCACGGTGCGCGCACGCCCCGTCATGCGGGAGCAGGTCCTTCAGCGCATCACCACCGTGCGGCAGGTTCCGCCTGGTGCCGTGCCGCGGGAGCGGGTGCGCCGTGGCGTGCGGCGAGGACGGGGCTTGGTCCGGTGGGCGCTGGCCGCCAGTGTGGCCGCCGCGGCCGCCTTCGGCGGAACCGCGGTATGGCAGTACGAACGCGCCCAGGACGCGCAGAATGAGGCCGCACAGGCTCAGCGGCACGCCGTGGCCGGCGTGCTGGCCGCACCTGATGCCAGGTCGCGTTCGGCGAAGGTGGCGGGCGGCGCGGGCACGCTGGTGGTCTCCGCCAGCCGGAACCGGGCCGTGTTCGTGGCGTCCAGGATGGCGGCACCGCCGCGCGGCAAGGTGTACCAGCTGTGGTTCGCCGACGGCGGGAAGATGCGCTCCGCCGGCCTGATGGATCCCGGCCGCAGTAGCCAGGCTGTGCTGATGCAGGGAGCGGTCGACGGCGCCTCCGGCGTCGGCGTCACGGTGGAGCCGGCGGGCGGGTCGAAGCAGCCGACCTCGGCTCCGGTCGCCCTGCTCGGCGTGCCGACCTGATGCATGTGGGGGAGCCCGTCCATCGGACGGGCTCCCCCACACTGCTATCGGTTTCCGCGGGGTGGGCGTGGGAAGAAGGCGCTGGTGCGTGCCACGTACGCGTCCCAGCCGGGTCGTCCGGCCATCTGCCTTTCCAGCAGCCGTTTCCCGCTTCCGTTGATCAGCAGCACGCTCATCACCAGGGGCGAGACGACGGACACGGCCGCTGCCTGCCATCCGCCGTCGCAGGCGACGAGGAACAGCCCCCACCAAACGCAGAAATCCCCGAAGTAGTTGGGGTGCCGGGTCAGCCGCCACAGTCCCCGGTCCATGATGCGGCCCCGGTTGGCCGGGTCCGCCTTGAAACGAGCCAGCTGGGCGTCGCCGACGCCCTCGAAGAACAGCCCGACAGTCCACACGGCGGTGCCGGCCCAGGCCAGCTCGGACAGCGGCCGGGGCGCGTACTGGGCAGCCTGCACCGGCAGGGACACCAGCCACACCAGAGCCCCTTGCAGCAGATAGATCATCCGCAGGGCGTACAGGTTTCGGTTTCCCCGCGCGCGGGCCAGCATCGCCTCGTACCGCGGGTCCTCGCCGTGGCCGCTGCCCCGGCGCGCGATGTGGACCGCGAGTCGCAACCCCCACACGACGGTCAGGACCGTGACCAGCACGCGCCGGGCCGGATCGCCCTGGCCCGCAGAGAGGCTGAAGGTCACCACGGCCACGGCGGCAAATGCGAGCCCCCAGGCAACGTCAACGATGCGGTGCATGTCTAGGTTGAGGGCGATGGCGAAGGTGCCGAGCATGATCGCCAGGGCCGTTGCGGCCGCCCATCCGAGGTTGGCAGCGAACGGACCCCAGTCGAACGCGTTCACCGGTCTTCCATGTGCCGGTACCAGTCGGCCGCCTCGGCTCCTGTCAGGCCGCTGTCACCGGTGGCCGTCGGGCGTACGGCGAGGAACTGGTCCACCCCCATGCGCCACTCCTCGAAAGCCAGGGCCCCACCGACCAGGTACAGCCGCCACACGCGGGCCGTCTCCTCGCCGACCAGGCCCACGAAATCGTTCCAGCGTTCCTCCGGCGTGCGGTGCCAGGCATTGATGGTGCGCACATAGTGCTCGCGCAGCGACTCCACCGAGCGGACCTCCAGACCGGCTGCCTCCAGCAGGCCAACGGTCTCGCCCATCGGCCGCATGTGCATGCCCGGGGCGATGTACGCCTCGATGAACGCACCACCGCCGGGCGCGGTCGCACCGCGGGACATCTGCTGGACCAGCACGCGCCCGTGCGGGCGGACCAGGCGGTGCAGGGCGGCGGCGAAGGCGGGGTACTCGTCGTCCCCGACGTGCTCGCCCATCTCGACGGTGGCCACCGCGTCGTAGCCCGAGCCGGTGATGTCCCGGTAGTCCTGGCGCACCACCTCCACCCGGTCTTCCAAGCCTCGCTCACGCACTTGCTCGCGCACGTATGCGGCCTGTTCACGGGCCAGGGTGACGGCGGTGACCTGCGCCTTGTGCTCCTGCGCGGCATACAAGGTCAGTGAGCCCCAGCCGCAGCCGATGTCCAGAAGGCGGGCGCCCGGCACCAGGCCGAGCTTGCGGCAGATGAGCTCCAGCTTGGCTCGCTGCGCATCGGCCGGGCCCACCTCAGGGTCGGCACCGGTCCAGTAGCCGCAGGAATACGCCATGGTCTCGTCGAGGAGCAGGCGGTAGAAGTCGTTGGACAGGTCATAGTGATGGCTGATCGCGGCCCGGTCGCGGGCCTTGCTGTGCAGGCCGCCGCGCAGCCGCGCCTGCGAGACGGGTGCGGGCAGGCGCGGGCCGACGGCTCCGATCCGTACCGCCTCAGCCACCGCGCGCGCCCAATCGGCCGGCGAGAGCCTCGGCGTGTGCAGCCCCCGCTCTCGCACTGCGGCCCACATGACGCGCAAGCCCTCGGCCAGGTCGCCGTCCACGTCGAGTTCCCCGGTGACGTAGGCCTGGGCGAGGCCGAGTTCGCCGGGCTGCCACAGCAGGCGGCGCAGTGCGCGCCGGGAGCGCACGACGACCGCAGGGGCGTTCGCGGGGCCAATCTCGCTGCCGTCCCAGGTGCGCAGCCGCACCGGCAGCGGGCCGCCGAGCGCGTCCTCGGCAAGGGCGGCGAGGCGGTGAGCGGCGCCGGTACGGGCGGGGGTGCGGGTGGTCGTCATCGCGCCGGGTTCTCCTTGGTGAACAGGTACTGCTGGACGTCGAGGTATCCGGAGCGGAAACCGGCCTCGGAGTAGGCCAGGTAGAAGCTCCACAGACGGCCGAAGGTCGCATCGAAGCCGAGGGCAGCGACCTCGTCGGCCTGGCCGGTGAAACGCTCCCGCCACAGCCGCAGCGTTTCGGCGTAATGCGCGCCGAAGCCGTCCCGGGCGGCCACCGCCAGACCCGTGTGGTCGCGGACGGCTTGCTCGATGGCCGTCGTGGAGGGGATCAGGCCCCCGGGGAAGACGTACTTCTGGATCCACGTATAAGTGTCCCGGGCGGCCAGCATCCGCTCGTGCGGCATGGTGATGGCCTGCAGCGCCACCCGGCCGCCCGGCGTCAGGCGCTCGTCGAGGGTGTGGAAGTACACGGGCCAGAACTCGACGCCGACGGCCTCGATCATCTCCACGCTGACCACCGCGTCGTAGGTGCCGCGGGCTTCGCGGTAGTCGCACAGTTCGATGGCCACGCGGTCGGCGTACCCGGCCTCGCGTACGCGCTCCAGCGCCAGCTCACGCTGCTCCTTGGACAGGGTGAGCGAGGTGACGTGCGCGCCGCGGGCGGCGGCACGCAGGGCGAGCTCGCCCCAGCCCGTACCGATCTCCAGCAGGCGGGTGCCCCCGCCTACACCGGCCAGCTCGAGCAGGCGGTCGATCTTGCGGTGCTGGGCGGCGGCCAGCAGCGACCAGTCGGCGGGGAAGCCGCGGAAGACGGCCGACGAGTAGGTGAGGGTCTCGTCGAGGAACAGCGCGAACAGGTCGTTGGACAGGTCGTAGTGGCGGCTGATGTTGGTGCGCGACCCGTCAGGCGTGTTGCGCTGCGCGTCGGGCTGTCGCTGCGCCCACGCACCGCGCAGCCGCTGCAGCCGGGGCGGGATCAGGTCGGCCGCGTGGGCGGCGAGCACGGTGAGCGCGCCGACCAGATCGGGGGCGTCCCACTCGCCGGCCATGTACGACTCACCGAACCCGATGAGCCCGCGGGTGCCGATACGGGCATGGAACGCCTTCGGGTCGCGCACCTCTATCAGTGGTCCCCCCGGGCCGAGGGTGGTGCCGTCGGCGAACCGGACGCGCAGGGGCAGTCGCCGCAGCGCGCGCCCCACGACGGCCTCGGTGACGGCCCGCACCGGCCAGGACGCCCTGGGCACGGCGGCCGCGTCGGGCCAGCGCTCGGCGTCCGCGGGCAGGGTTCGGGGGCCGCCGGCGCGGTGGCGGGCGACGGCGCGGGGTTCGACTGTGGGCATGAGGCACTCTCCGGGGCGCGGCGGCCCGGGGCGCGGCTGCACCGGCAGGCCCCCCAGAAATAGGCGGATACCGTGGAAGCGGATGGCGGCCGACACCATCAGGGTCGACCAGGGATGGCGCAGGGCCAGACGCAGCAATGCGGTCGCGGTCACGTCGCGGCGCTCGCCGTGGACCGATGCGGTGAAGGGCGGGCTGTCGGGCCGCTGCAGCGTCACGGACAGACGCAGGCGCTGACCGGGCGGCGGGAGCCGCATTTCGTAGCGGCCGTCCACCGGGTTGAACGGCGACACGTAGAAGTCCTTGGCAACCATGGCGGTGCCGGCTGCGTCGGTGTGCAGCAGGTAGGCGTGGCGCTCGCCGTAGGTGTTGTGGACCTCGGCCACCACACAGCGCAGGCCGCCGTCGGGGCCGTGACGTGCCCTGCACCCTGGCCCGGACGGCGCTCGCCGAGATCCCGGCCGACAAGACCGACATACGCGTGTTCAGCCCCAGCCCGCTGGCCGCCCTCATAGCCCACGATCCGGACGAGGGACGGCGGTTGGGGCAGCAGGTGCTCGGCGCGGTGCTCGACCTGCCGCCGGAGGACCGCGACGCGCTGCTGGACACCCTCGACGCGTTCCTGCACCACGGCGGCTCGGCCGACCGTCGTGCCGCGCGCCTTCTGCACTGCCATCCCAACACGGTCCGGTACCGGCTGAACCGGATCCGGCAGCTGACCGGCCGGTCGTTGAACGAGCCGCTCGCCCGCGCGCCGAACTGGAGACCGCGGCACAGGCCGGTGCGCCTGATGAACGCCGGTCGGTCGTGACCGGGGCGCCTGAACGTGGCCTGCTCACGCGGCGAGAACGAGATGTGCTCACGAGGTGAGAACGAGATGTGCTCACGAGGTGAGGGCTACCACGGCCTCGTCGGTGTACACCAGAAACGTCAGCGTCTGCCGGAAGTACAGCTCGATCTCGTTCGCGTCGTGCGCGGTGTAGCCGATCGCGAGATCCTCGCCCAGACGCAGCTCGAAGTCGCCGCCCCGGGTGGAGAGCAGGAAGGCGCCGTCGAGTGCGGGTGCCCAGATCGGCGGCCCGTCCAGCAGCCGGCCGAGATGTTCCGCGATGGGATACCCGTGGTCGGAGGTCTCGCTCACCGCGGTGTACGCGTCGGCGCCCAGCAGCAGCGCGTACGGGCCGGCCACTCCGGCCAGCCGCAGCGTCGTCAGGGCCCGGCTGACCGCGTCCGGATAGTCGCGTGGCTCCGGCGGCAGGGCGATCACCGGGTTGGAGGTTCGCCCGCGCAGTCCGTCGATGCCCGCTGCCGCGTATCCCCCGAAGACGGCTCTGTCCTCGGCGAACGCCATGGTGCGCGCCGCGTCCTTCACGGGCTGCCAGTCCGAGTCCTGCGCGCCGCGCTCCACGTCGTCCACCGCGTCCCGGCCGACCTTGAACGGCACCCGCAGCTCGACCAATGGCTGCACCTGGCGCAGCCGAGCGGTGACACCCTGCGCGGGAGGGGCGATGCCGGTGAGGTGACCGGTGCCCACCGCCGCCAGCGCGGGTCCGTCGGGCCCTGTCACGTCCACGACACGACGGCCCCCCAGATTGCGCTGGAAGGTGCGACGGGCCTCGTCCTCGATCTGCTCCCACGCCGCAGGCGTGATCGGGGCGAGATCGCGGTGCAGGTTGTTGCTCTCGGTGGGCGTGGACATGTGATCAGGCTCCTTTGAGGCTGCCGATGCCCAGCGAACCCTCCACCACGCGGGGGCTCAGGGGCGGGCCGGGCGGATCGTCGAGGAAGTCGGCGGTCGGCACGTGGAAGAGGGAGCCGGTGACCGCGGTGGAGAAGTCCAGGATCCGGTCGTGTACGTTCGGGCGGTCGCCGAGGAACATGTTGCGCAGCATGTGCTCGATCACCTCGGGCGTGCGGGCGTAGCCGATGAAGTACGTGCCGAACTCTGCGTCCCCGATGCGGCCGAACGGCATGTTGTCCCGCACGATCTTGCGCTCGTTGCCGTTCTCGTCGGTGACCGTGTTGAGGGCGACATGGGAGTCGGCAGGTTTGACGTCGTCGGGCAGCTCCACGTTGTTCAGCTTCGTCCGGCCGATGACCCTCTCCTGTTCCTCGATCGGCAGCGCCTTCCAGGCGGTGAGGTCGTGCAGGTACTTCTGCACGATGACGTAGCTGCCACCGGCGAACTCCGGGTCCTCGTCGCCGACGAACACCGCGTCGTCGGCGAGTCGGCCCTCGGGGTTCTCGGTGCCGTCGACGAAGCCGAGGAGGTCGCGTTCGTCGAAGGACTTGAACCCGTGCACCTCGTCGACCACGGTGGCCGCCCCGCGCAGCCGTTCGGCGATCAGCTGGGCCAGCTCGAAGCAGAGGTCCATGCGGCGGGCCCGCAGATGGAACAGGAGATCGCCCGGGGTGGACGGCGCGTGGTGGCGGGTGCCCGTCAGCGGCACGAAGGTGTGCAGGTCGCGCGGGCGCGGCCCGGCGAAGAGCCGGTCCCAGGCGGTGGAGCCGATCCCGGCGACGCATGTGAGGTCGGCGTCCGGAGAGCGGAACCCCACCGACCGCCGCAGCCCCGCCAGGTCCGGAAGCAGGTCGCGTACGACGGTCTCGCCCCCGGACGCGATGGTGAAGACGAGGAACACGGCGGACTTGGCCGGCGGGGCGATCACGGTCTGCGACTCGACCACAGGGTCTGCCTCTCCTGGTTGTGCGGAACGTGACGGATCAGTGAGCTGCCGCTGCCGTCTCCTCGCTCGTCTCGGGCCGAAGGACGGTGCAGTGCAGGGTGTCCTTGACGACGTCGGCGACGATGGTGTCGCCCGGTTCCGCATCTCCGCCGAGCAGGAGCGAGGCGATGCGGTTGCATTTCGCTCTGGATGGTGCGGCGCAGGGGGCGCGCGCCGAACTCGGGCTGGTGGCAGTACGAAGAGGGCGTGGTCAGGCACTCTGCTCTTCGCTGTGGTACAGCCAGTCGGCGAGGACGGCGGCTTCGCTGGGGTCGACGTCCTTAGTCACCGTGAGGAGCGTGACCTTGCCGTGCGCCGCCAGGTGGTGCAGAAGCTCGACGGCCGGCCGGTGATCGCGGTCGTTCAGCTCGGCTGTGCAACGGCGCCGGAACTCATCGAAGCGCCCGGGGCCGTGGTGGTACCAATGCCGCAGCTCGGTCGACGGCGCGACATCCCCCAGCCACTCGTCCAGATGGGCTTCCTCTTTGCTCACGCCGCGCGGCCACAACCGGTCTACGAGTACCCGCTTGCCGTCCTGCGGCGACGCGTCTTCGCAGATCCTGTGGTATCCGATCAGTCCAGCCATGACAGCCCCTTCGTCAATACGCTGGGCAAGTCTAGATTTTCGTCAGCGCCCCGCCCTTATGCATCGCGGCGTGATCCGTCTTGTCGCTCTTGATCTCGTATTGCGGGTCGCTTTCCGTGCAGTGACGGACATGTCCTTTGAACTCCATATCGCGGGTCTGTTTCCTGATGATGACTCCCTCGACATATCCGGCTTCGGAAGTCCATCGCACATGGTCTCCGACAGCGAATTGTTTCGTGATCGCGCTCCTGTTGACACCGACGCCCTCCTCGTCACACAGGGAGCAGAGGGACGCGACGAGTGGCACCGCGGGCATTCGATGCATTCATGGTCCCATGCGGCCGGAGCCCCGGCCACCGCGCACCTGGCCGAAGTAAACAGGCAGAAAGGACCATGCGCCATGACGCACACCGACCGCATCTCGGACCTCTGGGGCCCTCGCACCCCGCACTCCGGCGGCACACCGTGGACCCGGTGGGACGATCAGTTCCCGGCCGACGGAACCCCCGCAGCGGACGTTCAGGCCTGGGTGCGGGGCGCCTGTCTGCTGTGCTCGAACGGATGCGGACTGGAGGTCGCGGTCCGTGACGGTCGGATGGTCGGGGTGCGGGGCCGGGCCGAAGACCGGGGTCAACCACGGTCGGCTCGGTCCGAAGGGGGCTATACGGCTGGCAGGGGGAGCAGAACGGCCGTCTCACCGCACCGCTGGTCCGCGAAGCCGGACACCTGGTCGCGCACCAAGACCCGCCGCAGTCGCGCGCTCGACGACGCCGCCCCGGCGACGTGGGTCGAGTTGTCCGAGCCCGACGCTCGCCGAAGGTGACATCGTGCGCGTGCCCTCGCGGCGGGGCAGCATCGAGGCCCCGGCCCGCATCTCACACCCCCGCGAAGGCGTGGTCTTCGCGCCCTGGCACTGCGGCGCGGGCACCGCCGCCAACGAACTCACCCTCACCGGCTGGGACCCGGTCTCCACGCAGCCGGAACTCAAAGTCGCCGCGGTCTCGGTCGAACGCGTCGGACCCGGCCACGGGCCCGCCCCGGCCCCCGCGACCACGGCCTCCGCGCCGGTACGGCCCCTCGGCAGCACCGGGCAGGAGTGAGGACGCCATGCAACTGGTCACCTATTTGGACTTCCTCCGGACAGCGTTACTGACTTTGTAGTCGTGGTGTCGTCGGCGTGAGTCCTGTTCCGGTGAGGCATCCGTCGATGATGCTGCTGCGGTATTGGAGCTGGCGGAGGCC